>NZ_JBWYIJ010000005.1:0-255000 GCF_056779695.1 Acinetobacter sp. 25-47-122 | reverse complement strand
GCGGCAAAAGACTAGGCTTAAGATTTAATTTAATTGCTGGAATCTATAACATGGAGCTGAGTAAAAAATGACTTATGAAAGAACTCTATTCAATTAAGAAATTATACTTAAAAGTTTCAATGAAAATGGCATACCTCATTGAATGAAATATGCCATCAATTCATATTCAATTGATTTTCAGATTCTATCTACTCTATTAGCTTACTTTGTCCATGTTCATATCATCGACAACATGACCCGCGATCTCAGACACTAAATTTTCAAAAGAGAAAATTTGATTTAACTGCTCTTGCGTCAAAAGATTCTGCTCAATGACAACTTGCTGAATGGTTTTATTTTCTGCAAGACAAACCTTCCCAATTTCATCACATTTGGCATGGCCTAGAATCGGATCTAATAATGTGACGATGCCAACACTTCGCATCACTGCATCGTAACAAGTCTGTTCATTTGCAGTAATACCTTGGATACATTTGTTTTCTAGTGTTTGCATTGCTTGAATTAATAAATTGGTTGATTCATTCATGGTCAGTGCAATTACAGGTTCCATGACATTTAACTGTAATTGCCCTGCTTCAGCTGCCATGGTCACTGTCAAATCATTACCAATGACTTTAAAAGCAATTTGGTTCACTACTTCAGGAATAACTGGATTGATTTTCGCAGGCATAATGGATGAGCCGGCTTGTAATTCAGGTAATCTAATTTCAGCTAATCCCGTACGAGGCCCTGAACTTAATAAGCGCAGGTCATTACAAATTTTTGAGAGCTTGACTGCTAAACGCTTTAAAGTGCTTGATAGAATAATAAATACGCCACAATCACTGGTGGCTTCAACATAGTCTTCAGCACCTTGTAATTTCAATCCAGTAATTTGCGAAAGCGTTTGAACCACTTCTAGTGCATATCCATGAGGTGTGTTCACACCCGTTCCAATCGCAGTCGCACCCAAATTTATTTCTAGCAGTAAATGACGCATCTTTTGGATGAGGCGATAGTCTTCTTTTAATAGCGTCGCAAATGCACGAAACTCTTGTCCGAGTGTCATGGGTACAGCATCTTGGAGTTGAGTTCGCCCCATTTTAATTACGTGTTGAAATTCAGATGCTTTGATCTCAATAGCAGCGATTAATGAGCGAACTTGAGACAATAAATCTTCTAAACTGTAATATGTTGCTAGTCTCAATGCAGTTGGATAAACATCATTGGTCGATTGCGATTTATTCACATGGTCGTTTGGATGAATTACATCATATTGACCTTTAGGCAAGCCGAGACGCTCGAGTGCAAGGTTAGCCACCACTTCATTACTATTCATATTAATAGAAGTTCCAGCCCCACCCTGATAAATATCAATTGGAAATGATGATTTCCAACTTTCAGGCTGCTCAATCAGTTGATCACAAGCCCATTGAATCGCTTGGCTGACATCTTGACTCAATTTGGAAAATTTTAAATTTGTCTGTGCTGATGCTTTTTTTACCTGTGCCAATGCACGAATAAAATGTATGTTTTCACCTATTTGTTGATGCGAAATCTGAAAATTCTCCATCGCACGCAGGGTATGAATCCCATAGTAACGATCGGAAGGAACCGCTTTTTCACCGAGCAGATCCTGCTCTATTCTTGTTTTATCAAATTGAACCGTAGACACTTTTATTACTCAACAATAATGCACCATTATCGTGCAATATCGATGATAGGCTTCATGCTTATTTTCACTATTGATTTAATACTTCTTTATGCAATAAAAAATTACAACTTCGCTGTTTAGGTGACTAATGTAACTTTATGTTAAAGACAATCATTTATAGAATTGTATTAAACCTCAAAGTAATTATTTTTTGAAAAAAATAGTCTTTGTAACCAAAATTACATTCAGTTTCACTAAACGACTATAAATCTCACTCAAATGTAACAGAGCGTAATTTTCAAAACGTGCTTGAATCAGCTCCTCGAATAATTCGATTAAAAATTCATCTCGGAAAGATGGTCATTTAGGACAGACAAAGGATGGCATAGCAATGAGCCAATTAAATCCTACGCTAATCACATTTATTTTTTATATTGTGGCGATGCTCGGCATTGGGCTTTATGCCTACAAAGCCACGAATAATTTTGATGATTATATTTTAGGTGGTCGGAGTTTAGGCAGTGTCGTCACTGCATTATCCGCAGGTGCATCAGATATGAGTGGCTGGTTACTCATGGGTCTACCTGGTGCAATTTATCTCTCAGGTTTATCCGAAGCTTGGATTGCCATTGGTTTAATTATCGGTGCTTGGTTGAACTGGCTTTTGGTCGCGGGTCGTCTACGTGTTCATACCGAAATTCAACATAACGCATTGACTCTCCCCGACTATTTCACCAGCCGCTTTGGTGATCGGAAAAAAGTACTTCGAATCATCTCAGCTTTTGTAATTTTGATTTTCTTTGCAATTTATTGTGCCTCTGGCATGGTCGCAGGTGCACGTTTATTTGAAAGCCTATTTAGTTGGGATTACAACACAGCCCTGTGGATTGGAGCAGTAGCAACGATTAGTTATGTCTGCATTGGTGGTTTTTTAGCCATCAGTTGGACAGATACATTTCAAGCAGGCTTGATGATCTTTGCGCTTTTACTTGCTCCAGTAATGACCTATTTAGCCATTGGTGAAAATGCTCAGCAAGTTAGTGTCATTGTGGAATCCGCACGCCCATTAGCGAATAATTTACTTTCAGATCTCAGCACTGTAGCAATTTTATCTTCAATGGCATGGGGACTTGGCTACTTTGGTCAACCACATATTCTTGTGCGCTTTATGGCAGCAGATTCCGTGAAGTCTATTCCAGCAGCACGTCGAATTGGAATGACATGGATGATTCTATGTCTTGGTGGTGCAGTCGCTGTCGGTTATTTCGGAATCGCTTACTTTGATACGTTTCCTCAACTCAGTGCTGCAGTCAATGCAAATCCTGAAACTGTTTTTATGGAATTAACTAAAATTTTATTTAATCCATGGGTTGCAGGAGTGATTCTTGCAGCGATTCTTGCTGCAGTGATGAGTACCCTAAGCTGCCAACTATTGGTATGCTCTACCACGCTTACAGAAGACTTATACAAAGCATTTATTCGTAAATCTGCCTCACAAACCGAGCTGGTTTGGGTAGGTCGTTTGATGGTATTAATCGTTGCGATTATGGCGATCTTCCTTGCAATGAATCCGAACAGCAAGGTACTCGGTTTAGTTGCTTATGCGTGGGCTGGCTTTGGTGCAGCATTTGGACCACTGATTATCCTTTCTCTCTTCTGGAAGCGAATGACCATCAATGGTGCATTGGCAGGTATGATTGTTGGTGCTGTTACAGTCATTCTATGGAAAAACACCATGGCTGATACAGGCGTCTATGAAATCATTCCTGGGTTTATTTTATCTTGGGTGAGTATTATGGTGGTGAGTTTATTAGGCCGCCCGCCAGCGCAAGATGTGACTGACCGTTTTGATGAAGCTCAACAGAAATATGAAATTGAAATGCAAGAAATCAAAAATGGAAGATACTGAGAAATAAAAAATTAAGGGGCTTATAGCCCCTTTCTTATACATTTACTTTTTAAATGTTTGCTTAAGTTGCACTTGCGACGATTCCTTAATAACTTCCATCACTGGATAGCTACGGGTTTCTTTGATGCCTGGCAGTTGCCATAAAACCTGTCCAGAAATCTTGCGAAACTCTTCCATGTTGGCGCAACGGATTTTAACCACAAAATCAAACCCACCGCTGATCATGTGACATTCAACAATCTCAGGGTAACTTCTGACTGCATCAGAAAATTCTTCTAATACATTTGGAGTTGTTTTATCTAATAAAATTTCGACAAATACCACAAAACTTCGATTAAGCAGATCTGGATTTAACTTGGCTTCATAACCTGTAATATATCCATCCTTGGTTAGTTTCTGTACTCGAGCAAGCGCTGCTGTGGGAGAAAGATTGACCATTTCAGCAAGTTTTATATTTGATAGACGCCCATCTTTTTGCAAGATATCTAAAATTTTTAAATCTGTACGATCCAAGGTCATCATTTGAGTCTGCATGCGAATTATTCTCTAAATTTAACTCTAATTATAGTGAGTTATGCACCATATTTTCTGTAATTATAAATTAAATAAACCTTAAAGATAAATCTATTTCATTGTCACAGGACGCTGGCGTATATCTCATGGAACAACTTAGCTCACCCCTTTCTCGCCCATTAGACATTCAAGACATTACTGCATTTAAAGATAAATCAGATCTAGAATTAGAAATAAATCGTGCATGGCGCCGTGATGAATCTGAATGTGTCGAAACACTTCTCGAACAGACCGAGATTGATCAAGAAATTTCAGACAAAATTTATCAATTAGCCTTCAATTTAGCGCATTCATTACGTGAACGTAAAGGGTCAGCGGGCAAAGCAGGCATTGTACAGGGTTTATTACAAGAATTTTCATTATCTTCACAAGAAGGTATTGCGCTCATGTGTTTAGCTGAAGCGCTGTTACGTATCCCTGATAAAGCAACACGTGACTTATTGATCAAAGATAAAATCAACCAAGGTAATTGGAAAGATCATTTAGGTCAAAGCAGCCTAATGTTTGTAAATGCGGCAGCATGGGGCTTAATGTTAACTGGTAAGTTAATGGAAACACCTAAAGCAAATAGTCTATCTGGTCTTCTCACAGGCATCTTGGCACGAAGTGGTCGTGGCATTATTCGCAAAGCCGTTGATGTTGCTATGCGTATGATGGGTGAACAGTTTGTGACAGGTGAAACCATTGATGAGGCGTTAAATAATGCCGAACGATTAGAAGAACAAGGCTTTCGTTACTCATATGATATGTTAGGTGAAGCTGCTCTTACAGATCATGATGCGGAGCGCTATTATCAAGATTATACAAATGCGATTCATGCGATTGGTAAGGCATCGTCTGACAAAGATGTTTACGAAGGCCCTGGTATATCAATCAAACTTTCAGCACTTCATTCACGTTATCAACGCTCGCAAATTGACCGTGTACACGATGAGCTTTATCACAAAGTCTTTAATCTAGCGGTTCTAGCGAAACAATATGATATTGGTCTAAATATCGATGCTGAAGAAACTGATCGTCTGGAAATTTCATTGGAACTTCTTGAACGCTTATGTTTCGAACCAAAATTGAATGGCTGGAAAGGCATTGGATTTGTGATTCAAGCTTATCAAAAAAGATGTTTTTACGTGGTCGATTACATCATTGATTTAGCTAAGCGTAGTCAAAAACGTTTAATGATTCGTTTAGTCAAAGGCGCCTATTGGGACAGTGAAATTAAGAAAGCACAAGTTGAAGGCATGGCCGATTATCCTGTCTTTACTCGAAAAGTGCATACAGATTTATCTTATATCGCTTGTGCTCGCAAACTTTTAGCCGAACCAGACTTTATTTATCCACAATTCGCAACACATAATGCACAAACCTTAGCCACTATTTATCATTTGGCAAATCCTGAACAATATTATAAGGGACAATACGAATTCCAATGTTTACATGGCATGGGCGAACCACTTTATGAACAAGTCGTCGGTTCTAAAGCCGATGATAAACTTGGCGTACCTTGCCGAATTTATGCACCTGTCGGAAATCACGAAACCCTTTTGGCTTATTTGGTTAGACGATTGCTTGAAAATGGTGCAAACACGTCTTTTGTAAATCGTATTGCTGATAAAACACTCAAAATTAATGACTTGATTGAAAATCCACATCAAACCATTGATGTCACAAGTCGAATCGAAGGCAAAGCTGGATTAAAGCACCCTGCTATTCCATATCCGAAACATTTATATGCTGATCATCGCCCTAACTCTCTTGGAATTGATCTTGCAAATGACCAAGACCTTGAACATTTGAATCATACTTATCAACAATGGTCTAAAGTTCAAATTAAAGCCACCCCAATGGGTCTGAGATTAGATGAATCCGTACACGATACAGAGTCAATGGCAATTCTCAATCCTGCAAACCATCATGATATTGTCGGTGAAGTGACGGAAACTCATGCCATGCAAGTGGAAATGGCGTTAGTTAATGCGACTGAAGCACAGCAGGATTGGCAAAATTTAGATAAAGATCAACGTGCAGAATATTTAATTACCGCATCCAATGTGATGGAGTCTCGACTTGAAGAGCTGATGGTTCTGCTCAGTCGTGAAAGCGGTAAAACATTTGCCAATGCGATTGCTGAAGTACGCGAAGCAGTAGATTTCTTACGCTACTACGCAGCACAAGTGAAAGATCTAGAACACAAAGCCGTTATTCAACCCTTAGGTACAGTACTGTGTATTAGTCCTTGGAACTTCCCATTGGCAATTTTTACAGGTCAAATCGCGGCGGCACTTGTAACAGGGAATACTGTAATCGCCAAACCAGCGGAGCAGACCCCTTTAATTGCCTCAATTGCAGTTCAGATCCTTTGGGAATCTGGCGTACCACAATCTGTCTTACAGCTCTTGCCAGGACGTGGTGAAACAGTGGGTGCACAACTCAGTAGTGATCATCGTATTCAAGGTATTATGTTTACAGGGTCAACTGAGGTTGCGAAAATTTTGCAGAAAACCGTTGCAAAACGACTGAATCAATTTGGTCAATCAATACCTCTCATTGCAGAAACCGGCGGTCAAAATGCCATGATCGTAGATTCTTCTGCCCTGACTGAACAAGTGGTATTAGATGTTGTCAGCTCAGCATTTGATAGTGCTGGTCAGCGTTGTTCAGCACTACGAATTTTATGTGTTCAAGAAGATAATGCGCATACCGTGATCAAAATGCTCAAAGGTGCAATGAAGCAATTGCGTGTCGGTATTCCAAGTTTATTAAAAACTGATATCGGACCTGTAATTGATCGAGAAGCAAAACAAACCATTGATCAACATATCAATAAAATGAAATCTTTGGGCTATCCCGTTCAACAACTCATGTTGGATGAAGATGACTCTCATCTCAAGCAAGGGACATTTGTTAAACCGACTTTGGTTGAGTTACCACATTTAGATGATCTTGAACGTGAAGTTTTTGGTCCAGTACTGCATGTCATTACTTATAAATATGGCGAACTTGATCGACTTATTGATCAAATCAATGCCAAAGGCTATGGTTTGACTATGGGCTTACACACACGGATCGATGAAACCATACAAACCGTAATTTCAAAAGCAGAAGTTGGAAATCTCTATATTAACCGCAACATTGTAGGTGCTGTTGTCGGTGTACAACCCTTCGGTGGAGAAGGTTTATCTGGTACAGGTCCAAAAGCTGGTGGACCGATGTACATTTATCGATTAATGCATGAATGTACACATAAAAAAATTGCACAACCTTATGCAACGAGCCAAGGCGTTGAATTGACTGAACATCAAAATTTATTGAATCAATATAAAGATTGGGTCAATAAGTCATTTCCGCATTATCAAATGAAGGCGTTGCAACCAAGTTGTGTCGGACATAGCTATGAATTACAAGGACCAACAGGTGAAAGTAATCAATATGTTGTGTTACCGAGACATCGTGTTTTAAGCTTGGCAGATCAGGAAATTGATCAGATTCATCAACTGCATGCCATTCTAGCGATTGGCTCTCAGCCAACCGTTCTAGGCGAGAATACGTTTGTTCTAAAATACTTACAGTCTATGCCTAAAGAGGTCGCTCAACGTATCGCCATTATTGCTGATATTGAGACAGGTAGTTTTGATGCAATTCTACATCATGGCACCAAAAATCAACTGTTAAAATTGCAAGATAAAGTGGCTCAGCGACAAGGTCCGATCATCGGAATTACACATCTAGAGCCTGGTAATTATGACATTCCTTTAGAACGCTTCTTTATTGAGCGTGCAATTAGTATTAATACCGCAGCTGCAGGTGGTAATGCAAGTCTAATGACCATGCAAGCTTGATTCTGTTGAGTCAAAAAAAACCAGTGCATTGCACTGGTTTTTTATTTGTGATTTAAACAGCAAGCATACTATTTAAAGTTTCCGATACATTTTTAGATTTCACGATAGGTTTCAATGCTTCAAGTTTCGCTTTGACTTCGGCTTGTTGAGGTTGGGCTAACGTGTACCAACGTGACAAAAGTTGTAACAAACGTGAGCCTACAATCGGATTCTTTTCGTCCAAATATTGAGCCAACTGAATAATGTGATCTACCCCAAAACTCCAAGTATTCACAGGGTTTGAATTTAAACCACCAGTTACAGCACGGATTCGATTAGGTACTTTAAGATCGTAATCAGCATGTGATGTCAGTTTTTGAATCGTCTCTGCTGTCGCTTTCGGATGAGCTGCTTGGATCATAAACCACTGATCCATTGATAGAGCCTCATCTTTAAAACGCGCATAGAAATCTTCTAAAATCTCAGCAGCTTGCGGTGCATCATTCCACACCAACACTTTTAAAGCCCCTAAACGTTCAGACATATTACGTGTTTGACGATACTGTTGCTCAGCTAAGTCAAATGCAGCTTCATCTCCTTGACGTGCAATAAAAGAAAGCATGATGTTCTTTAAAGCACGTGTACCCATAGCTTGGGAAAAATCTGACTGTGTTGCTGGATCTAATGATAAATAAGTCTCTTTAGCAAAATCACCTAAACGGCGAGACAAAGTATCTAATAGAGCATTACGCTTTTCATAGATCGCTGTCGGTTGATAATCGTAGTCAATACGGCTACCCAAATATCCTTCACTCGGAACATCAAATAAACGTGAAGCTAACAGCGGATCTTGCTGAATTACTCTAGGTAGCGTTTTTAACATCGCTTCAATATATATGTCAGCAGGTTGGTCATTTAATAAGATGCGCTCAAGCAATGTTTGCGTCGCTTGCCACTGATTAAAGCCATTGGTTTCGTACTGTAATAAGAAGGCAAGCTGTTCATCAGTATAATTAAACTCTAAATTCACGGGTGCAGAGAAATTTCGTAATAGTGAAATTACAGGCACCTTCGCCACATTTTTAAACTCGATCGTTGCTTCATCGTTCGTGAATAAGTAAACACCATCTTTGACTTGATCTTCAACCAAAGCCGAGCATTCAAGTTGAAGTTGCTCACCAGTGTGTTCATCAAACAAAGCCAAAGCGACAGGAATTGGAACCGCTTTTAAGTTTGGATATTTTGGATGTGGTTTTAAACTTTGCTTAAATTTTAAACGATAAGTTTTTTGCTCAGCATCATACTCACCTTTGGCTTCAAGCTTAGGTGTGCCTGGTTGGTTATACCAAGTTAAAAATCCTGATAAATCCACACCAGAACCTGCTGATAATGCAGCAACCCAATCTTCCACAGTCACAGCTTGACCATCATGGCGACGGAAATACTCATCCGTTCCTTTACGGAATTTTTCTTTACCTAATAAAGTCGCCATCATTCGGTTAATTTCTGCACCTTTTTCATACACAGTCGCTGTATAGAAGTTATTAATTTCTACGAAATGATCTGGACGTGGAGGATGAGACAATGGGCCTGAATCCTCAGGGAATTGGTGCGCTTTAAGCACTGCTACATCATCAATTCGTTGAACAGCAGCAGACTGCAAATCCTCAGAAAAAGATTGATCACGGAAAACGGTTAAACCTTCTTTCAGACAAAGTTGGAACCAGTCTCGGCAAGTGATTCGATTACCCGTCCAATTATGGAAATATTCATGAGCGATAACAGATTGAACACGCATAATCGCAGCATCAGTCGTGTATTCTTCATCAGCTAAAACACATGATGTGTTAAAAATATTAAGCCCTTTGTTTTCCATTGCACCCATATTGAATGCACTGGTCGCGACAATCATATAATTGTCTAAATCATAAGGTAATCCATAGTGTTCTTCATCCCAACGCATAGAATGTTTAAGTGCTTCCATGGCAATATGGCACTTCGGAATATCTTTTTCTTCAGCATAAATTTCTAGAGCTACATCACGACCTTCAGAAGTGACGTAACGATCTTTTAATACCGCTAAGTCTCCAATGACACATGCAAAGAGATAGGCTGGTTTCTTGGTTGGATCTTGCCAAATGGTATAATGACGTCCTTCGCCCACTTCACCCGCTTCAATTAAATTACCATTCGCCAGTAGGACTGGAAATTTCTTATCCGCTTCGACACGTGTTGTGAAAACAGACAGCACATCTGGACGGTCTGGATAGAACGTAATTTTACGAAAGCCTTCTGGCTCGTTTTGAGTTACAAACAGATCAGATGCTGCTTGGTATAAACCTTCAAGTTGTGTGTTTGATTCAGGATGAATTTCAACGACTGTAACGATGCATGCATCATCAGGTGCATCTTTAATCACTAACTGTTCATCATCGAGATGATATTGCGAAGAATCTAACTCTTGACCATTCAGTGTAATTGACTTCAACTCAAGCTCACGACCAAGCAACACCAAATCACCTTCAGTCTGACGTTGCATTTTTAGTGTGCCTGTCACCATCGTATGATCGTCATAGACTTGGATATTTAAATCAATCGAATCCACGACAAATGCTGGCTTCTGATAATCTTTCAAAAAAATCGTTTGATCTGCTTCGATCACTGGATTTGCCGCGATATTCATAACTCGTCCTATAAGCTGTTCTTTACAGCGATTATGCTTTTATGTGAAGTCAATTGATCATAGGTCAAAATTGACGAATTGTCTGTGTTTGACGCTCTATTTAATATGGGTCTATTCATGTTTTTTTCAATTTAATTTATTTGTAGTAACAACAGTTTGCTTCTTTATTACCCGTTTCAAATATCTTGTCTAAGTACGATAGAAATGTAACAAAAATTCACTTCTTTATTTTCAAGCATAATTATTGCTTCAGTTTAAGAGCGGTAATCATCAAAAAACTTATAAATCATAAATGAGGTGAAATATGCTCATCAGGGACCACATAGTCAGAGTAGAAAACATCAAAACCATGCAGATGATGGATGCTGCTAAAATTGATCATCGCGTGATTGCAGCATTTTTAACCAGCGAGGGAATGCCTATTGAAACATCAGAAGTCACAGCTGTATTGAAAAACTATGATGCACTCGGAATCAAGAGATTATCTCAAAAGAAATCTCAGGTACTGATCCAAGCTAAAATGCAACATTTTTCCGATTCAGAGCTCCCTTGCCCTTTAACCTATTAAATCCTCCATCTAGGTCGATCTAACATTTGAGGAAATGATTTTCCGGTTCGATCTATTCATATATTTCACATAAGCAGGCATTCACCTGCTTATTTTATTGATCGCAACACCAGTCAGATTTGTTTTCAATACTGACTCAATCAAGCGATGTTGAACAATCGTGTGTATAATTCTTTCATCTTGAAATTAAAGTGCTGCCATGTTGCAAATTCTCCAAAAAAATGCTGATGAAAGTAGTTTCTGTCCACTTTGTCAGGCCAGTATGTACTTTATTGAAGCAGAAGAATTTGATAAAGAAATCCTATTCCATCAATGCTCTCACTGCCACCATCAAGTCTTTCAAGATGAAAACCGCAACTGTCATTGTGAGCGATGCACAGCAAAACGAAAGAAAATGATGCAGGAAACTCGCATTCAAGAACAACGTAAAATTGCATCAAAGAATAAGGACATACAAGAACTCGATTTGCATCAACTGAGCTTTATGCACAAGTTGTTTTTACTCTCAATATTAGATCAACAAGTTCATGAGCATACCCAACATCAAGAATTCATTGATTGGGAAAATATTAAATATCACACCATTACCCCAAGTTATTTATTTCAAAATTATTTGATGAAACAACTTTTGAAAGACAATATTCTTGTCCCACGTGACTTTTCGAGTGAACTCAGTCAATACTATATTAATGTCCGTCTTGACGGCTATTCCGAGCCGAGCTTGTTTAGTATTACTCAAGCGTTACGTCAGCTCTTTTATGAAAATCTGAGTCAAGGTGTACCATTTAAAAATAGTGATGAAGTCAAAAGTGCACTCTATACTCTGTTGTACCAAGAAATTATTCAATTTGCGCAATACTACTGTCGTACTTGGGGCGTTCAAATTGCTGGAAATCAGAGTTTTCAAACCTTTTGTTTTAGATTATTAGACTCTCTTGCTGTGGGTCAAATCTATTATTTAGTTCAAACTGCGCTGGAGTATTTGCACCATCAGAAAGCACTCCAAGCCCGTAATGAAAATTTTATCAATACCAACCTTTTAAAGAAGACTTTACAGCAATATCGTGAACGTTCTTTAGCTGAAAAATGGGAAACCTCAACACTGCCAAGGCTACCTAACTTGCCTTTAAGTAAAATGAGCGAAATCTTATTTTTTCATTTTCTAGGCTATGATGAATCAATCTTTTTTCAACCTGTTTGGCGATCGTGGAGTAAAATCGAGCCACGTTTAAATTTCTACTCACAAAAACGTTGTATGAATTGTGGCTCGAATGAACTTTCTGTGGATTATGACGCAGATGACTATGTCAGTTTAATTTGTCGTAATTGTAATCACCAAGACCACTATTTTACACGCTAGCGAACGACTATGAATCATCCAGAAAACTTGATAGCAAATGCTCCAAAAGATATTGAGGTTCAAACCCAAGAGATTCTTAAACAGGTCATTGAAGCATGGCATCTGTTAAAAACCACTCAACCTTTAGTGCATTGTATGACCAATCAGGTTGCTGCCAACTATGTCGCAAATGTACTGTTAGCTGCTGGTGCCTCACCTGCCATGATTGATAATCCTTTTGAAGCTGAAAGTTTCGTGAGTATTAGTCAAGCTTTAAGTATCAATTTAGGGACTCCTCATACAGAACAAGTTGCCGCAATGAAAATTGCCACAGAAACTGCTCACAAAAAAAATATACCTTGGGTATTAGATCCTGTTGGCTATAGTGCTGTTTTGCCATGGCGCAGTGAAATTACAAATGATTTATTGCGGTTTAAACCCACCATTATCCGAGGTAATGCTTCAGAAATTGGGAGCTTAGCTGGACAACAAAATCAATCTAAGGGTGTAGACAGTACCCTCGATAGCGCTGCCGTAGTAGAACAGGCAAAAACTTTATTAGATTACTCTGAATGTATCGCAATTTCTGGCGAATCTGATTTTATTCTTTCTAAGTCTTATGGATGTATGGTTAAGATTAATGGAGGTTCACATTTACAGCCAAAAGTTACCGCTACAGGATGCGCCTTAGGTGCATTAATTGCTGCTTATGCTGGCGTAACAAACCCAACCATTGCATGTATTGCTGCCCATGTACACTTTGCCATCGCAGGTAAGCTCGCTTATACGCAGGCTCAAACTGTCGGAAGTTTTAATGTCGCTTTCATCGATGAACTCTATAGCTATTCGGCTGAAAAAATTCAAAACAGTGCAGATATCGAAATACTGACTTTTGCTGCATAACGATAGGCTGAAGATCACTTCAGCCTTTTTAGTCTTACTTCTGAACTCTACCTTTACGATAATGCTCTTTTGGCATTTCCGCTAACTCAATGATCAATTGAACCGTTAAGCCTTGAGCATGATAACCATTAAAGCTATGAAGATACTCATTTAAGCGATCTGAAATAAGATTCTTTTGCTCTTCATTACGCCCCGTCATGATTCCTAAACGAACATGAATATAGGCTTGAGGCTCTTCGCCAAAACCAATCAGGAAATCACTATTAGCACGAATACGTGATTTGATATCAGAAGGATGCCCCACTAGACCTGTATCAAATAAAGCGTGGTTTAAGCCTAAAAGTAACGCTTGCGCATCTAAATTTTGGATATTATCCGAATACTCAACGATCATCTGTGGCATCTTAATTCCCTTTGCTTATGTGTTAAAAAATCAATTTCAAATGCGTAACTCATTATTCAATAAATAATAAGGCTAATCTCACTTGGTCATAGCCCATACGCGGATTGGTATTTTCCACGATCGGACGCAACTTAATCGTACCATCTTCACCAAAATGTTCAGGACTCTGTCTTTTAAGTAATTTTTTATAGATTTTACGTACTTGTTCAACGACTTCATCCCCAGGATGAGCAACCGAGATATCTAAGCCCTGCTCACGATGAAGTTTGCCTAAATGGTTAATAATAGTTGCTGGCGTTAAACCACGCTCAACCGCAATATCCTGAATTTCATAACCATTTTCAAAGAGTTCGCGAGTTTCATCGAGAGTCGCGGTGGCATAATTGGCTTTGCCTGCATTTTTGGCAATTTTTTTCTCATTACGACTAATCTCAAGCTCATTGAGTGTGCCACCACAGTGCCGAATAAATGCCTTATGTTGCGCTTCTAAATCAGCATCACCAAAATGCGCTTCTGCTTCATCAGAGAGTTCTTGAAATCTTCGGTCGGCTTTAATTGCTAAACTGTCTAATTCTAATGCTTGCTCATTGAAGCCGAGCAACCTCAGACCATCAATAGATTTCAAACGAGATAAGGCGACATAGCCCTGACCCTTTTCAAAGGTATTCGCCAAATTGATTTCCGCCGCCGATAAAGTCATCCCTTGAGACTTATGAATAGTAATCGCCCAAGCTAACCGCAAAGGAACTTGGGAAAAACTCGCGATTGTCTTTCCTGCATCATTATCAACAGACCAGGTTTCAGGTTCGACCACCAGAACAGTGCCGTCTGTTAATTTAACTTTAGGTAATACCCCGTGATCATCTACTTCTTCAAAGCCAATGACTTCACCAAGGCTGCCATTGATATAACCCACATCAAAATTGTTTTTTACAAACATGACTTTGGCATGTTTCTTTAAGGTCAATTCTTCTGGTGCACGTACGGAAGATTTTAATGTCTCGATTAATTTTTCATTACCATCCATTTGTGCACAAAATTGATGACCATCGCCATCAATCTCATTTAAATGACGGTAATTAATGGCATCAACATCCATATTATGGGTATACAAACGTGTAAATGTTTCACCAATATCTTGCTCACGCGTTTGTTGTAAAGCTTGAATATGCTCGGCTTGAATATTTTGCGCACGGATTGCATTCAAAATATCATTCAAGGCTGAGTCATCTTGTCGATGTTGTTCAGTTAAATAACAAACACGAAATTTCGCTTCTACCCAAGCCTGGGACATAAAACAGAATTTATCTCGATTTTTTTCGTCATTGCGTCCGACTGGTGGTAACTGGAAGAAATCCCCAGCGGCAATCACCTGTATGCCACCAAATGCTTCATCAGACTCTTTAAAAAACTTGAGCACTTGATTAACTAAATTAAGCTGCTTCGCATGTAGCATCGAAATTTCATCAATGATCAATACCTGCGCATTTTCTAGATGCTCTTTAAGATATTTGCGCTCTTTCATGCGCTTTAGATCATCATCTGATAAAAAATCTTTGATCCCGATCCCCGCCCACGTATGAATGGTCATCCCATTCATGTGTGTGGCTGCAATGCCTGTAGATGCAGTAATGGCGACTGAAACTTTTCGTGCCTTAAGATAATTAATATATTGATTAAGCGTATACGTTTTTCCTGCACCCGCAGAACCTGTCAAAAAGACATTTTCTCCTGCTTTCATTAACTTCAGTGCAGTTTCTTGTTTCATATGTGCTTAACCTAATTTAAACGCTCATAGCCTAACGACATTTCATCAAAAAGTTAAGCCAAAAATCAGTCTTATGATCATGTTAACGCGTGAATACGTCAATTTAAGGCGCATCAGTTGTTGATTTGTTCAGGATCTCCAAAATTCCAAATCAACATTTCATTGACTTGATGTACAAACTCTTTGGCTTCCCTCACAACCTTTAGATCAGCAACTTCGTTATTGGGCAAACGCAGTTGGTCAAAATGAAGCTGATCGAATTTAAAAAAACAACCGAGTGTCAAATGCTGTGAGGGATCATGTAAATTTGACATATGGAACGCCACATATTCACCATCAATAATTCTTTGGGTATAAGATAAAGCCAAACAATGTTTATAATTTACAGACTCTTGAATAATTTGCTCTAATTCATTCAACTCCACAAATTTCCAATTCTCTGTATACATGACTGCTTGAGGTGATACTCGTTTCCAATGACTTTCAGCATGTCTCAATTTCAAAGTCGTCAATGTATCCACATAATGTAAATGCTGATGCCAACGTATTGCTTGCTGATACCATGCGGGCCATGTCATATTTTTCGAAATAGTTCTATCTTGTTGGAAAAAATCAATGAGATAATCTGCGACATAAGAGTCAAAAATACTATAGCTTCGGTTATATTGAGAGTTTGGATGTTTAAAGCGCTGCCTAAACTCATCTAGATTGATATGATACTGCTGCATCAAGAAATGAAAATGCGTTTGATGTTGTGTTGAGGGCTCAATAAATTTGATGATTTCATCAGGTAGATATTTAACTAAGTCATTTAAAAACAACATATAAGACTGCATCACTTGAGAAATACGTTTAAAGACATATTTCACTGAACTCAATCCTTGCTGATCCAATGACCATAACAAGTCCAACCATTCATTAAGATATAAAATAGAAGCCGTGAGAGGTTGTGATTTTTTAGAATATTGAACATTTAGCGGCTCATGCTCAGCAGATAGTTCAAACCATGATTGTTGCTGTGAAATACGTAAACACTCAGAAATAAATAAACGACCGATAACCTGTTCAAAATATTTAATCGAGAGTTGTATGACATGCGGATGTACTTTACAGCAATCCACAAAACTTAAAGCGGTGACGGCCAATCGAATATTGGGATCTTTTAAATTTTCACTTACCCAGTCGATGACAAGATAATCTTGTTTAAATAACCAATTCACTGCTCTTTTGTGTATAAACAGTGGCGACTGTTGCGCTATATCTTCTACCCAATACTGCACATCTTTATTTAAAAAATTTTGTTTATTGAAAATATCTTGATACTGCCAATACCCTCGTTTGATCCAACGTGTAAAACCTAATAAATGCGGTGTTTGCTCGTTATGCTGTTTGAGTAAATTGAAATCAGGCTCTAAGTCTACCAATTGAGATAAGCTAAATTGTTCTTCGAAAGAAATTTGTGCCATACGATATAACCGTTTTGGCAACATTAATTCTGCTGAAGTGCTTAACCGATCGTATACTGGAATCAATTTTTGCACTGCAAGAAAATTATCTCCCATGACTGAATTGACCAAACACAGATGTTTAAAATTCAGTTCAACTTCCAAAGGTATTTCAGCACCAAATCGGATGAAATTCAGCAAATGAGGTTCATCATAATACTCACTTTGTATCATGATTCGATCTAACTGCATCGCTTGCTGATCGGTCAAATTATAGAGGCACTGTTCAACACGATTTTCTCCATCGACCCATTTAAAGACTTCTTCAACCAGCATTTGACGAAATAACTGCACTTTCGTTTTTAAATATAAAGAATGATGTGAGGCCTTATGATTAAAGATAAAACTAAAATCATTGAACATGAAATCCGCAATTTTTTGAATCTCGATATTTGCGTGAGATGTATAAAATTGAATTTTATAATCATCGATACACTCAACTGTGAGCAATCCATCTGCGATTATTAAGCTATTATTTTCCTCATCAATTACGAATAAATTTTCAGGCGTAATCGTCCATAGATATAACCACTGATCCTGAAATACAGCTTTGAGTGTATCGCAATGATCAATTAATGCCTGTGCAGTATATTGATGACGTTGCTTTGGATTTTGCGGAGGACACGCCAGCATACAGTTTGCCTAAATATGAAAGACTGGAAGATTTTTAAAAATAACAACGATATAACCACATTATTCTATCTTAAAATGAGTTGTGCTATTCAGATTCTGTAACTTTTGTATGAGTCACATTAGCAGTTCGTATCATGCAGCAATTATATGAAAATTTCTTTAAAGTAGGTTTGACTCACTGCTCTGACTGTATTAAAACAATCTCATACTAAGAACTTTAGAGACAATAATGAAAACAGTGGTGATTACAGGTGCAAATACAGGAATTGGATTAGCGACAGCAAAAAAATTTGTTGAAGATGGTCATCACGTCGTGCTTGCTTGTCGTAATTTGGATAAAGCTCAGAAAGCTAAAGCAGAAATCAGCACCAAAGGTCATGGTCAAATTGATATTGTAGAATTAGATTTAAATGATTTAAATCAAGTCAAATCTGCAGCACAAACTTTAAAAGAAAAATATTCACAGATTGATATTTTGGTCAACAATGCAGGTCTGATGACGCCTAAATTAGAAGAAACGGCTAATGGTTTTGAAAAACAAATAGGTGTCAATTATCTAGGGCATTTTGTGTGGACAATACAATTGTTACCTTTACTTCAAAACGCGCCTTCAGGCCGTATCATTCATCTTGCATCCATGATGCATGTTCTGGGTAAAATTGACACACATCAATTTAAATTTCATTCTGTTAAAAAGTATAACGGTGTACTCAGCTATGGAAATAGTAAATTAGCAAATTTACTATTTAGTCATGCCTTAGCTGAAAAGCTCAGAGGCACATCTATCACCAGTAATGCAATTCATCCAGGTGGTGTGGATTCCGAAATTTATCGCGAGCTTCCTAACTATCAATATCGCGCTTTAAAATTGTTCTTAATCTCACCCAACAAACCAGCAAATCTTATTCATCAAATTGCGTTATCACCTGAATGGTCTAAGAAAACAGGTCAATACAAAAGTTTGCAAACACCAGCTTTTCAATCTGCACATGCGAAAAATCGTAGTTTAGCTCAGCGATTGTTTGACGAGACAGAACAACTTTTAAAAGAATATTTATAATCAACCTAAACAGTTTTGAATCAGGGAATGAATCAATAGATGATCGAAAAAATGAGTGCTGAGACCACGCTACACTACCAACCCGACATTTTAGGTGAAAAATTTGAGCAACATATTTTCAAATTTTCGCCTGATTATGATGGTGAGGTTATTGCAACATTAGTACGTCGTCCATCAGATATTCCATCAACTAAAGCTGTGCTGTATATCCATGGCTTTATTGATTATTTCTTTCAACAAGAAATGGCGAAAAAATTTAATGCCCAAGGTTTTCAGTTTTACGCCATTGACCTTAGAAAATACGGTAGATCACTACTTCCGCATCAAAAACCTTATTTTGTGAAAGACCTAACCGAATATGATGAAGATATTCATGCCGCATTGAATACAATTCAAAGTGAGGGTAATGAATCGGTATTATTATGCGGTCATTCTACAGGTGGTTTAACTGCCACTTATTTTTCAATTCGACACCCTGATCATCCATTGATTAAAGCAATCTGGGCCAACAGCCCATTTTATGATTTCAATATGAATGTATTAAAAAAGAAATATGCGCTTCCAATGATTGCAAAATTAGCTCAGCAATTTCCGTTGATGCAATTACCAAGTGAATTAAATAAGTTTTACGTGAAGAGTTTGCACGAAAATTTAAATGGCGAATGGAGTTTTGATCTCAAGCTTAAACCTAAAACCTACACCAAAGTGTATTTGAGTTTTATCGGTGCTGTTGTGAAAGCACAACAGAAAATCCAATCTGGTCCTAAAATTTCAGTTCCGCTTCTTGTTATGCACTCAAGTCGCACGACCAATCCCAAGAAATACAACATTGATGCTCAGACCTCTGATGTGATTTTAGATGTAAAAACTATCGAAAAATATGCAAAAGCATTACAAGGTGATGTCACTGTAATGACAATTAAAGATGGTCTGCATGATTTGGTTCTTTCAAAAAAACTGGTTCGTCAGCAAGTATATGACCAACTCTTTGCTTGGCTTGCTTCAAAAAATCTCTAAATTCTGTTCATCTAAGACCTCATTTTATTGGTCTTGATTGTTAATGTGTATTGATCAAGCTGAATTGACTTTCTCTTGGTCATACAATATTTCTATTCTTCAACCTTCCCATCTCTTCACAGACCTTTGCGACCAATCTCCTTTTCACCCATTTGAAATATTATTTCTTGCTTTCTGTTTTTTGTTTTGAGCCATGGAGAAATTGGGTTGGTATTTGGTAGGTACACATCTTCTCAAGCGTGTCCAATACTGCAAACACGGTAAATATCGCCGAACACAACAATAAATGGTAAAAGGAATCTCACCATGGCTTTTAAAAATATTGCAGACCAAACAAACGGGTTTTATATCCCTTGTGTTTCACTCTTCGGACCAGGTAGTGCTAAAGAAGTTGGAAGCAAAGCTCAAAATTTGGGCGCTAAAAAAGCACTGATTGTGACTGATGCAGGTTTATACAAATTTGGTGTCGCAGATATCATCGCTGGCTATTTAAAAGAAGCGCAAGTGGAGAGCTACATATTTGCAGGTGCTGAGCCTAATCCGACTGATATTAATGTTCACGATGGTGTGAAAGCCTACAATAATAATGCTTGTGATTTTATTATTTCTTTAGGTGGCGGCTCTTCACACGATTGTGCTAAAGGTATTGGTTTAGTGACTGCAGGTGGTGGGCACATTCGAGATTATGAAGGAATCGATAAAAGCACCGTTCCGATGACACCTCTTATTGCAATCAACACAACTGCAGGAACTGCTTCGGAAATGACGCGTTTCTGTATTATTACAAATACAGAAACCCATGTAAAAATGGCAATCGTCGATTGGCGTTGCACTCCACTCATTGCCATAGATGATCCTAAACTGATGATCGCAAAACCTGCAGCGTTGACAGCTGCAACAGGTATGGATGCGCTTACTCATGCCGTCGAAGCCTATGTTTCAACAGCAGCAAATCCAATTACGGATGCCTGTGCTGAAAAAGCCATCAGCATGATCAGTCAATGGCTGAGTCCAGCGGTTGCTAATGGTGAGAATATTGAAGCACGTGATGCAATGAGTTATGCACAGTATTTGGCAGGCATGGCATTTAATAACGCCTCTTTAGGTTATGTACATGCCATGGCTCACCAATTAGGCGGTTTTTATAATCTTCCGCATGGTGTATGTAACGCGATTTTGCTCCCTCATGTCTGTGAGTTCAACTTAATTGCCTGCCCTGATCGTTATGCCAAAATAGCTGAATTAATGGGTGTAAATATTGAAGGATTAACCATTAATGAAGCTGCATATGCAGCAATTGATGCGATCAAAATCCTCTCTCAATCCATTGGCATTCCAACAGGATTAAAAGAGCTTTCGGTTAAAGAGGAAGATTTAGAAGTGATGGCTCAAAATGCACAAAAAGATGCCTGCATGCTCACTAACCCACGTAAAGCAGATCTCCAACAAGTCATCAACATTTTTAAAGCTGCAATGTAAATTTTTGAGTTGCTAGATCTAAAAGAGAATCTGGATACACTTCAGATTCTCTTTTTTTTTATTCTTTGGTTCACAATCGAATTCGGTAGTACATTACATCAGGAACAGCGGCTTTAAAATTTTGTAGGTATAAAAAAATGAGAATAAAATACGTTAACAATACGAAGAATATGCTTTAGGTCGTTGTGTTTTACTTTAATTCGGCTCAATTATGATAGTGCTGTAAAAGTTGTTGCGTTGAATGATCTTGCGGTGATAACTCCATTAAACGCTCCATTGCATCAACTGCATCAGGATTTCGTGCAATGTATTTTAAAAGCACTTCAACATCAGAATAGTTAAAAATTGCTTCGCTTAGACGCGAATCTAGACAATTTCGCCAAGAACATAAGAATGGGCTTTCAGTTTTGGAGAGCATTACACCATTGACCTGCTGTAAAGCTTTATCAATAAATCCAACGTCTAAAGCATTTTCGATTTGGAGGAAATCAGCCTCAATATGCGCCAGTAATTTATAGGGTCTTGAGCCTAACATTCCACCCAATAAATCTCGAAGCTGCGACATTTCAGCTTTTAAAGTTCCCATGCTTACCTTGCGTTCCCCATACAAAGCTTGATGAAGCGAATCTAAGCTAAGCCCTTGAGGACATAATGCCAATATTGTCAAAATTTCAATCTGTCTAGGGGTAACCACCAAGGTACGTCCGTTAAATATGACTTGAGGAATTCCAAAGGTACGAATAAATAAATGTTGGCGTTGATAATTCAGTAATGCTGATTGTATTAAAGATGCACAACGTTCTGCTGCGAGTAGTCCAAAACTATTGTGATGATCCCATGTCGTTGATAAATCTAATACACCAATGAGTTGCTTCGAAAATGGATCAACAATTGGTGCTGCATAGCACACCCAATCATGAATAGACTCCATATAGTGTTCATTTGAAAAAACACAACTTGATTTTTCAGTTTTCAAGGTTAATGCTAAAGCATTGGTTCCAACCACTTCCTCCCGCCATTGACCGCCTTCAATAAAGTGAACGCGTTCTGCAGCCTTACGCATTTGTTGACTTGCTTCCGTCCAAATAATGGTACTGTTGATATCACCTACCGCAAGTACCATAGATGATTGTTGTGCAACATGTTTTAACTCTTGTTCACATATTTTCAATGCTTGATTTAGGCTGTTACTTTCAACAGTACTCGTTGTGATCAACGGCGCTACCATTCGCTCTTTCGGAATTTCTGCCAACTTCGATCTTTGCCAAGACTTTAAAATATGCTGACCAAGTTGTTTCGCCTGTACAGTTGAAAGACTGATTTTCTCTCTAAGTGTTTCTATTTGTTGTCTTTGCTTGATAAGAGTCTGCATTGAGTTCATTCCTTATTATCTCAACATTTCCCAATATGCATATGTTGTACTTATTATAGTTATAGTATTTGTTGATCAGTTGTAAACCTTCATCATTCCAACCTTTTTCCAACCTTATTGTGGTTATGTTAACTCATCAATAATAGAAGATATCTAATACCAAAGACGAAGATATTTTCCATAACTTTACAGCACAACCAAAGGATGGACACTATGCGCTACGCTGATCCCAATCAACCAGATTCTAAAGTTCAATTTAAAGCACAATACGAAAATTTCATTGGTGGGAAATGGGTTCCTCCAGTAAAAGGTGAGTATTTTGATAATCTTTCTCCCGTAGATGGGAAAGTCTTTACTCGAGTTCCCCGTTCTTCAGTCGAGGATATTGAACTCGCTTTGGACGCAGCTCATGCCGCTAAAACTGAATGGAACAAAACGTCTGCAACAACTCGCTCTAACATTTTATTAAAAATAGCAGATCGCTTAGAAGAGAATCTAGAATTACTTGCTGTGGCAGAAACATGGGACAATGGTAAACCTATCCGTGAAACCTTAGCTGCAGATATTCCACTGTGTATTGACCATTTCCGCTATTTTGCTGGCTGTATCCGCGCACAAGAAGGTAGTATTTCAGAAATCGATGAAGATACTATCGCTTACCATTTTCATGAGCCGTTGGGTGTCGTTGGACAGATTATTCCATGGAACTTTCCGATTTTAATGGCGGCGTGGAAACTTGCGCCTGCATTAGCAGCGGGGAACTGTATTGTCTTAAAACCAGCTGAGCAAACTCCTGTCAGTATTCTAGTTTTAGTTGAACTGATACAAGATATTTTACCACCAGGTGTGCTGAATATCGTCAATGGTTATGGTGTTGAAGTAGGACGCTCTCTTGCCACAAATCCACGTATTTCAAAAATTGCATTTACTGGCTCAACTGCGGTTGGTCAATTAATTATGCAATATGCCACCGAAAATATTATTCCAGTGACATTAGAACTGGGTGGCAAATCTCCAAATATTTTCTTCGAAGACATCATGGATAAGGATGATGAATATCTAGATAAAGCGCTTGAAGGTTTTGCCATGTTTGCCCTGAATCAGGGAGAAATTTGTACTTGTCCATCACGCGCTTTAGTCCAGGAAAGTATTGCTGATAAATTCTTAGAGATGGCTGTAGAGCGCGTGAAGCGAATTAAAACAGGACATCCACTTGATACAGAAACCATGATTGGTGCTCAAGCCTCGCAAGAGCAACAAGATAAAATTTTAGGTTGTATTGCGACAGGTCGTGAAGAAGGTGCTCAAATTCTTACAGGTGGTCAAGCACGTGAAGAAATTGGACAAGGTTTTTATATTGAGCCGACGATTTTCAAAGGCAATAACAGCATGAAAACATTCCAAGAAGAAATTTTTGGACCAGTTTTGGCTGTGACAACATTTAAAGATTTCGACGATGCTATCAAAATTGCCAATGACACCATTTATGGATTAGGTGCTGGTGTTTGGTCACGATCAGCGCATACTTCATATCGTGCAGGACGTGCAATTCAATCAGGTCGAGTCTGGACAAATTGCTACCATATCTACCCTGCTCATGCTGCTTTTGGTGGTTATAAAAAATCAGGGATTGGTCGTGAAAATCATAAAATGATGCTGGATCATTACCAACAAACTAAAAATTTATTGGTGAGTTACTCTACTAAACCAATGGGTTTCTTCTAAAACAAAAGCTAAAGAAGCGGCAGATTGCCGCTTCTTTTCTGCTACAGGAGTTTAATGGATTAGCTGGCTTGTAGACTTTTCATATCAATCACAAAACGATATTTCACATCGCTTTGAAGCATGCGCTCAAATGCCTCATTAATATTTTGCATATCAATGACTTCTACATCTGACACGATATTGTGCTGACCACAAAAATCAAGTAGTTCTTGAGTTTCTTGAATTCCACCGATCACCGATCCAGCGATTGATTTTCTTCCCATAATCATGGGTACGGAATTGCTGCTAAATTCTCCGAGATAGCCTACCAATACTAGTGTCCCACTCAATGCAAGTGTCGGAATATAAGGCTTTAGATCATGATCATAAGGCACAGTATCAATAATTAAATCAAACTGATTTTTCACTGATTTCATTTGTGTTGGATCTGTTGATAACACGACATGATCTGCACCTAAATCACGTGCATTCTGTTCTTTATTTGCTGATCGTGTAAATAAAGTCACTTCTGCACCAAGCGCATGAGCAAGTTTAATCGCCATATGACCTAAACCACCGAGTCCAACAACAGCCACTTTAGAGCCTTTACCGACATTCCAATGTTTTAACGGCGACCATGTCGTGATCCCTGCACATAAGATGGGTGCAATGGATTGAGTATCTAAATTTTCAGGTACTTTCAATACAAAATCTTGGCTCGCAATGATCGTTTGTGCGTAGCCACCATAAGTAGGTGTTTGATCATGGCGATCTAAACTACCATACGTTTGTGTATTTCCAGCTTCACAATATTGCTCCAAACCTTGGTGACAAGCTGAACAAGTACGACATGAATCTACCATACACCCGATTCCGACCAGATCTCCAACCTTAAACTTAGTTACAGATGTTCCGATGCTTTTTACACGACCAATTACTTCATGACCCGGTACAATTGGGTAACGACTAAAACCCCAATCATTACGCGCTTGATGTAAGTCAGAATGACATACACCGCAGTATTCAATATCAATAATGACATCATCGGGGCGAGCTTGACGTTGCTGGAAAGTATATGGAACCAGTGGACTTTTAGAATCAAGCGCTGCGTAAGCTAAAACATTATGGGTCATCGTGACTTCCTCAAGCTATTAATTTCGTACTCTCTTATTCGTTATATCACATCAATATTTTTAATAAATTTAGCTGAGTCTCAATCTAATTTCTTTTTCACTTATTTTTGTAATTCGCGCTCTACGAAATGCAAGCGATCTTGCCCCCAGTACATATTTTCCCGTACAAAAAATGTAGGTGCTCCGAATACCCCTCGTTGTACGGCATGGTTTGTTTCATCAATCAATTTTTGTTTTACCACCGGATATTGGCTTAAATCCAAAAGTTGCTGACCGTCGATTGCATCACCTTGAAATAAATTTATCAGAACTTCTGGATCGGCTAAATTCAAGGGCTTTCTAAACATCGCATCGAAAAGCTTGGTCAAAATCACTTCAAAATATTCATCATGAGAGATTTTGACTCCCGTTAATATACGCATTAAAGTCAATGTATTCATTGGAAAATATGGATTCATTTGCATCGGAATCTGATAATAATCTGACCAACGACTTAAGTCTTGCATTGAATAGATCCCTTTAGCAGGCACCTCAATTGGACTCTTGTTACCAGTCGATTTAAAAATTCCACCCAATAAAATTGGTGTGTAATCAATCACTGCATTATATTTTTTGGTGATTTCTTGTAGCTTATAAAAAGCCAAATAACTAAATGGACTGCCAAGATCGAAATAAAATTCAACTTTTTGTTGTTGTGTAGTCATGTCTTATCCTTATTAAATATGATTACCACTGTTCAGACCATGGTCGCAAATCCAATTCATGTGTCCAAGCATCTCGTGGTTGATGAGCAATATGCCAATAGTTATCAGCTATATGTTGAGGATTCAAAATACCGTCATGCTGTTTTTTTTCATACAAATGAGGGAAAGTATCTTTAATAAAATCAGTATCAATCGCCCCATCAATAATGATGTGCGCAACATGAATATGATGAGGCCCTAACTCTTTTGCCATACTTTGGGCTAAGGCTCTTAACGCATGTTTAGCGCCAGCAAAAGCGCTGAAATATGATGAACCACGGATGCTTGCTGTTGCACCAGTGAAAATGATAGTGCCGCGCTGCCTTGCGACCATCCGTTTAGCTACTTCACGACCATTTAAAAAAGCACTAAAACAAGCCATTTCCCAGATTTTAAAATATTTACGTGCTGTTTCTTCTAGAATGCTACACGGCACATTTGCTCCAATATTAAAAACCAATACTTCAATCTGACCAATGTCACGTTCAATTGTGTCAATCAGTTGAATCACTTGATCTTCTTTTCTTGCATCTGAAGCAAATCCATAAGCTTTACCACCGTGTGCTTCAATCTCTCGGATGACAAGTGCAAGCTTGTCTGCATTGCGTCGAGTCATACAAGCAGTATATCCACCTCGTGCAAAGCGTTTTGCGATCTCACTGCCTGTGGCATCTCCTGCACCAATGATCAGTGCGACCTTGTTATATGTTGATTTTTCTTCTGAATGATTAATTTCTGACTGCTGATCGTTCATCATCTCTCCATTAAATAACGATCGTTATTATAACGATCACTATGTTATAGTTTTGAGGCACAGTCAATGGTTATTGAATATTCAATATGAGATATAAAGCAGGATACAAAGAAGAAAAACGTCGCGAAATTTTAAAAACCAGTGGTGAACTCGCAAAAAAACAAGGTTTTAACAATACTGGGGTTGATGGTTTTATGCACGCTGCAAATATGACCAGCGGTGCTTTCTATTCTCACTTTTCTTCAAAAAACGACTTATTTAAAGCCTTAATCGAATCTGAAATCGGAGCAAGTATTCAACAGTGGGAAATGAATCCTCATCAAGATCCAGAATCTTGGTTAGATTTTGAAATGAACCGATATCTTTCTCTATTACACGTTCAACACCCAGAAAAAGGCTGTGTTTTACCCTCACTTGCTGCTGAAGTTTCACGCGCTGATGTTGACATTAAACAATGTTTTGAAAAAGAACTTCAGCGTGGTTACAAACTATTTGCGCAGCATGCTCCAGAACCTGATTTCGCTTGGGCAATACTCTGTCAAATGGTGGGCTCCGTACTATTAGCACGTGGAGTTCAAGATGAACGCTTAAAAAAAGATATTCTCAATTCTAGTCTAGCTATGCTCAAGACATTATTAAAAAATGGGATTGCGAAATAAATCGTTTTATATTGTTTTATGGAAGAAACCTTAGTTCCAAAAGCTCTATAATTTCCTCATCATTCTTTTAAGAACGTCACATCATGAGAAAGCTTCCTGAAACAGTATATGCAATACAGCATTTAGCCTTTGAAGATCTAGGTTCTTTTGAGGAGACACTATATCAACTGGGTTATCGGGTCAGATATTTTGATGCAGGTGTGGATGATCTTTCAGTAGCATTAAACTACAAAGGTCTGACCATTATTTTGGGTGGACCGATTGGTGTTTATGAAACAGAAGATTACCCTTTCCTACAAACAGAAATAGACTTACTTAAAGAAAGATTAAAACTTCAACGCCCTACGCTTGGCATCTGTCTAGGTGCTCAACTCATTTCAAAAGCCTTGGGTAGTGCAGTATATGCCGGCCACACCAAAGAAATTGGCTGGAGTACGGTAGATATTATAAATGAGCAAGACAACGTTCTAAATTCTTTAAATGGTGTGCCAGTTTTGCATTGGCATGGTGATACCTTTGATCTTCCCGCGCAATCGAAACTTCTGGCGAGCACTCAAATTTATAAAAATCAGGCTTTTCAAGTTGGATCTAATATTTTAGCACTCCAGTTCCATCCTGAAGTGACCTCAGATAGTTTAGAGAAATGGTTGATTGGTCATACTTGCGAATTGCGTAAAGCGGGTATCGATATTACTCAATTACGTGCAGATAACCACCGTTATGCTGAAAAGCTAGAATCTGTGGCAGGTTCAATCTTAAGCCATTTTATTGAACAGATTAAATGATTTTGATTTGAATGCCTTCAACCCAACTGTAGATCAGGATATTGGATTATGCTATACCTAAATTCAATATCCAAAAATTATAATGAAGATATAAATGTCACCACTGTTCAGTTTAGCCATCGTTCATTTCTTTGCACTTATTAGTCCTGGACCAGATTTTTTATTTGTCACGCAAAGTGCCGTTCGACAGTCTCGCATACATGCACTTTTTGCAGCATTAGGAATTTCTCTTAGTATTTTAGTTTGGGCAATTTGTGCTATGAGTGGATTACACTATCTATTCCAAAAAATGGCTTGGCTCCAAACAATTATGATGATTTTAGGAGGGGTTTATCTCATTTATTTAGGCATTCAACTCTTTAAATCAGGGCTAACGAAATTAGAACCTGCTTCAGCTTACGTTACAAAAGGCATAGTCAAGAAAAAATACAGTTCTTTACTCATTCAAGGCTTTCTCACCAATATGGCAAATCCTAAAGCATTAGTTTACTTCAGTAGTGTTTTTGCGCTTGCGATGAATAGTGATGCAACTCTGATACAGCAGAGTTCACTGTTAATGTTAATTTTTATTGAAAGCTTGATTTGGTTTGCGATAGTTGCTTTTATTTTTTCTGCTAAACAAGTAAACACAATATATCAAAAAATCAGCAAGAAGATTGATCTTATAACAGGTAGTATTTTTATCAGTTTTGGATGTTTCTTAATTTTTAATCGCGATTAAAAAAGCACCCGTAGGTGCTTTCTTAAATGTACTGTTTTTGAAGAATATTATTTCTTATCAGTTGCGACTGAAGCTTCAGTCGTAATATTCACCGTGATTTTGTCGCCTACATTAGGCACATATGCTCCAACACCGAATGCAGAACGGTCAAATGAAGTCGTTGCATTGAAACCAATAGACTGAGCTTTCGTCATAGGATGTTCAGCTTGTTTATTCAAAACAGCATCTAGTACGACAGGCTTAGTAACATTTTTAATCGTTAGATCACCTGTGATCTTATACTTGTTCTTACCATTTGGTTGAACTTTAGTACTTTTAAAAGTGATATTCGGATATTTTTCAGCATCAAAGAAATCTGGTTTCAATAAATGTTCATCTAATGCTTTAACATTTGTATTGATACTTGAAAGTGGAATTGTAACATTCACTGCTGAATTCGTAGGCTTTTCATTGTCTACTTTGATCGTCCCTTGGATATCGCTAAAATTACCTGAGGGTGTAGAAAAACCAAAATGATCCCAAGTAAATACTGTCGCTGTATGAGTTGGATCAATTTTATACTCAACTGGTTTAGCAACTGAAACTGTTGCTACAGAAAGCACTACGGCACTTAACGCTATTGTTTTAAAGTTCATCAATTTTTCCTCGAATTTTTTAAAACATTTATGAAATGGATAGTGAATAATGTATAGCATTCTGAAATTCTTGCATCAGTACAGATAGAACAGTTTGTTGCAAGATTAGAACGCACCTTAAGAAGGTGTCACTTTTATCAAATCAATTTGATCAGATTATGACTATCACTTGTGTATAGATCATGTTTTTCATCTTTAAGCTTTCTCCTAATAAGCAGTTAACATCAACACATATCTTAAATATGAGATTAAATTAAACATTTATACAATATACTAATATTTTGTCTCATTTATAATACTAAAATTACCGCTTTGAACTGGAGAATAATGATGAGTGAACAACAACAAGCGATTGATAAAGCGCTTAAAACTAAAGCACCTAAAGATGTCGTATTGGCTTTTTTATATAATACTGATAAATCAAGAGTAGCGATTGCTTCAGAAAAGTTAGTGGCTGAAGATGCCATTTATACTTCGCTAAATTTTAATAATCCTGAACTTAAACAAATTGAACCTTGGGCTGGTACTTCTACAGGTCGTGATGTCTACATTTATACTTTTTCTAATGTCGGAACTTATTGGACGATCGATGATTTTCAAATCACAGATATTTTAGCTGAAGATGAAACAGTGGCTGTATTCGGTCAATTTACTTATACATCTGTTTACGCTAAGCGCACTTTTACTTCACCTTTTTCAATTAAAGCAATAGTTAAAGATGGCTTAATCACGTATTTCCAGTTTATGGAAGATACTTATGCTTCAGCAGCATCTTTCAGAGTAAGTGGTGAATGGACAATTCAACAAAATGCTGATCCAAAATTAAATTTTACCGTGTCAGAAACTACGGCTAATTAACTGTAAAATAATAAAAATAGGATAATAAAAAAGCCTCATAAGAGGCTTTTTTATGACTGTTAAAGCTTTTCAATCAGAATACGATCAATCTGTTTTAATCCTGAAGTTTTTTCACGATTTTTTCGACGTACTTTAATGATTTTCTCTTCAGCCATATCTTGTAGCAATAATTCTACTGCTACCATCGCTTCAAGTGGTAAGTCTTCACCAATCCACTTTTGCTCACCCGCATCCATTAAAGTAATTTCATCACTAATTTGCTCATACAAACTCATTGCGCTACTCACTTCCAATCTGAAATCTAGGGAATGAATGTATCTATATAGATACATAAAAATAAAAAGACGCCCCACAGTTGGGACGCCTTTTAAAACACTTAATTCTAAGAATTAAGCAGTAATTTCTTTCACTGCTGCGACAACTGCTTCAGTCGTAATACCAAAGTGTTGGAACAAATCTTTCGCTGGTGCAGATTCACCATACGTAGTCATACCAATCACACGACCATCAAGACCTACAAATTTCCACCAGTAGTCAACATGCGCCGCTTCAACCGCTACACGCGCACGGATATTAGATGGAAGAACTGACTCACGGTAAGCAGCATCTTGCTTAACAAATTCTTCAGCACATGGCATAGACACAACACGCACACCTTCAAGCTGTGCATAAGCTTCCATTGCCAATGCAACTTCCGAACCTGTTGCAATGATAATCGCTTTCAATTCGCCTTTTTCTTTAGCCAATACATAACCACCTTTCGCAACATCAGCAATTTGTGCTTCTGTGCGTGTTTGGAATGCTAAGTTTTGACGAGAGAAGATCAACGCAGTTGGACCTTCAGAACGTGTTAACGCAGATTTCCAAGAAATTGCTGCTTCAACTGTGTCACATGGGCGCCATGTGTTGAGGTTTGGTGTACCACGTAAAGATGCGATTTGTTCAATTGGTTGGTGTGTTGGACCATCTTCACCCAAACCAATAGAATCGTGTGTGTAAACATGAATCACACGTTGTTTCATCAATGCAGACATACGTACTGCGTTACGTGCATATTCCATAAACATGAGGAATGTTGCTACGTAAGGAATGAACCCACCGTGAAGTGCAACACCGTTTGCGATTGCAGTCATACCGAACTCACGTACGCCATAGTGTACGTAGTTACCTGCAGCATTGTCTTGAACGCCTTGTGCGCCTTTCCAAAGTGTTAAGTTAGAACCTGCTAAGTCAGCAGAACCACCTAAGATTTCAGACAGCATTGGGGCAAATGCTTGGATTGCATTTTGGCTTGCTTTACGTGTTGCGATGGTTTCAGCTTTTGCGTTTACTTCAGCAATATACGCATCCGCTTTTGCAACGAAGTCAGCAGGTAATTCACCGCTTAAACGACGTTTAAGATCAGCCGCTTCAGTTGGATATTTTGCTTCATATTGTGCAAATACTTCGTTCCAAGCTGCTTCTGCTTGTTGACCTTTTTCTTTCGCGTCCCATGCAGCATAAACGTCAGCAGGAATTTCGAATGGACCTTCAGTCCAACCCAACGCTTCACGTGTTAATGCGATTTCGTCGTTACCCAGTGGTGCACCATGGCAATCTTCTTTACCTTGTTTGTTTGGTGAACCTAAACCAATAATCGTTTTACAGATAATGATTGTTGGTTTCTTCGTTTCAGCTTTAGCTTCTAAAGTTGCCGCACGTAATGCATCTGCATCGTGACCATCAACTTTCAATACTTGCCAGCCATAAGCTAAGAAGCGTTGTTCTGTATCGTCAGAGAACCAACCTTCTACTTCACCATCAATTGAAATACCATTGTCGTCATAGTAAGCAATTAATTTACCTAGCCCCAAAGTACCTGCCAATGAACATGCTTCATGAGAAACACCTTCCATTAAACAGCCGTCACCTAAGAAACAGTAAGTGAAATGATCAACGACTTTAATGTCTTCTTTGTTGAATTGCGCTGCTAAGGTTTTTTCAGCCAAAGCAAAACCAACAGCATTCGCGATACCCTGACCCAATGGACCAGTGGTTGTTTCGATACCAGGTGCATAACCTAATTCTGGGTGACCCGGTGTTTTTGAGTGCAATTGACGGAATGCTTTTAAATCTTCAATTGAAAGATCATAGCCAGTCAAATGTAATAATGCATATTGAAGCATTGAGCCATGACCATTTGATAATACAAAACGGTCGCGGTTAGCCCACTGAGGGTTTGTCGGATTGTGATTTAAGAATTGACGCCATACAACATCAGCAATATCAGCCATCCCCATTGGTGCACCTGGATGTCCAGAATTTGCTTTTTGCACAGCATCCATTGCAAGTACACGAATTGCGTTAGCAATGCGACGTTCATTCAGCGGGGTTGTCATAGATCAGTGTCCGATAAATTAAAGATGGGAAATGAATAAAATTCAAAAACTGGGTGTATTGTCTTAAAAAAATCAAACAGCGTAAAGCCCAGAAACGTATATTTCAGCCCTAAAGCGAAAAAATTCATACAATGCGAGTCGGTTTTATCAATATACAATTCAATCCAATATTTTTTAGTGGCTTGGCCTTTTTTTAAAGTACTGATGTTGAATCATGTATTCACATTCTTTCGTACCCACTTAAGCTGTTTTTTATTTCATCTCAGTCTTAAAAAGAATAAGTCTTATACAAAAGTTTTCACTTATCAATTTAACAGATGATGATATCAATTAAAAAAACACAAAAATGACATAAATTCATGCTTTTTAGTCAGGTTAAGCTAGTCCTTAACGTTAAGTCGATGTACCATATTGCGTCTTTAGAAATAACTGTGATAGGACTTATGCGCGAGTACGCTGTATTTACTTCAGAATCTGTAAGCGAAGGCCATCCAGATAAAATGGCTGACCAAATCAGTGATGCTATTTTGGATGCAATCTTAAAAGAAGACCCATATGCGCGGGTTGCTTGTGAAACGCTTGTAAAAACAGGTGCTGTTGTTCTTGCAGGTGAAATCACAACAACTGCAAATGTAGACTTTGAAGCAATTGTACGCCAAACCGTAAATGGCATTGGATACCATCATTCTGATTTAGGTTTCGATGGTTCAACTTGTGCTGTCATCAACATGATTGGCAAACAATCTCCTGAAATTGCTCAAGGTGTAGATCGTCAAAAACCTGAAGATCAAGGTGCTGGCGATCAGGGTTTAATGTTTGGCTACGCGAGTCGCGAAACAGATGTTTTAATGCCTGCTCCTATTTCGTATGCGCACCGTCTTATGGAAAAACAAGCAGAACTTCGTCGTAACGGAAGTTTGCCATGGTTACGTCCAGATGCGAAAAGCCAAGTGACTTTTGCATACGAAAATGGCGTACCTGTTCGTTTAGATGCGGTCGTATTATCGACTCAACACGATCCTGAGATTTCACAGACTGATTTAAAAGAAGCTGTCATTGAAGAAATCGTGAAAAAAGTAATTCCAGCAGATATGTTCCATGCGGATACCAAATTCCACATCAACCCTACTGGTATGTTTGTGATTGGTGGTCCAGTCGGTGACTGTGGTTTAACAGGTCGTAAAATCATTGTAGATACATATGGTGGTATGGCTCGTCACGGTGGTGGTGCTTTCTCTGGTAAAGATCCATCTAAAGTAGACCGCTCTGCTGCTTATGCTGGTCGATATGTTGCAAAAAATATTGTTGCCGCTGGTCTAGCCGATAAATGTGAAATTCAAGTGTCTTATGCGATTGGTGTTGCTGAACCAACATCTATCTCAATCAATACATTCAATACTGCTAAGGTTTCTGAAGAATTGATTATTGCATTGGTACGAGAGCATTTCGATTTACGTCCATATGGTATTACACGTATGTTGAATCTCATTCAACCGATGTATAAGCAAACTGCTGCATATGGTCACTTTGGTCGTGAAGGTTCTGATACTGCATTCACTTGGGAAAAGACAGACAAGGTTGAAGCGCTTAAAGCATCAGCTGGTTTGTAATTTCCAAATAAAAAAGCCCACATTGATGTGGGCTTTTTTATAGATTCAATTTGCTTTATCACTTTGATGAAGCGTGTCCAAAAACGACTGCTTCACAGGGACATTTTGGTTATCTTGTAAATATAAATGGGCCACTTTAAACACAATGGCTGCGGCTAAACACGCAATGATACAAAATATCCAAAAACCATAAGGTGTTCTGATATTTTGTGATCCGCATTCAGAACACACTTTGTCTGTCGAAGCAACCACCTTGTCGCAACACGCACAATGATACTGATACAGCATACTCATCCTCCCGATTTGACTGTCTTTTTATTTTTATCTACATCACCTTAGAGGCTAATATTTATACTATATAAGCCTTCACCAATAATCAACCTCATGATGTAGCTATAAAACAGCAACCATCTATGTCTTCATTCAATATCTTGTATTATCAGATATCTATATGAATTTTTTTTGACAACCTGCTCTATCATTCTTTTTTCTTTTAGAGATTATCCATATTTTATTCACGCACTCGCCCATCATATCCGCATGGAAAGCATAAATTGAAGTAAAATAAACGTAGTTAAAAAATGATGATATGACGATGGTTCAATTAATTAAGAAAGGCGGCTTGAGAGAAAGAGCAAACAGAAGTCGCTCTTATCAAGGTTCTGAAAATACTGAAGCAACTTTGCGACCAAGACGTTATCAGCAAGACACGCTCGTTCTGACTCAAACAGAAGAGTTAGATCAGGATTCAGTTAAGCAAAATAAGCGCATCTATCCACAACCAGACTGCAAAGATCAAAAATAGACCACCCGATGCCATATCTATGTAATGCCCTGAACGCTGGTAGAGCTGTTTAATTTTAGGTCGTGCTAAAACGACCATCAAAAACGTAAAGGTTAAAAACGTTTGAATCGGAATAATGACTGCCAGTTGTATTTTCAACATCTCTGGTGCTGAAGCAGTTAAGGCAAGTGAAAATACACTACTAAAATAAATCAGTGTTTTAGGATTGGATAGGTTTGTAAACAACCCCATCAGAAAGTATTTTTCAGCTTTTAAAGGTAACTGATTTTCATCAATTGCATCAAGTTTGAAAGACTTATAGGTTTGCCAACCACCCTTTAGCATCGCCCAGCCCATTTTTGCCAAAAATAAACCACCGACTAACATTAAGACTTGTTGAATCCATGGGAATTGGGCAATCAAAAGTGCAAAACCTGATAAGGTTAAAATCACCCAAAATAAAATTCCAATAGAAATACCTAAAATAACTTTCAACGTGTTTGCGATTGTGGTTGACGCTGCGCATTTGGCAATCAACAAAATATCAGGTCCAGGACTCAATTGAGCAACAAGATGTAGGACACAGATGGTAAGTAATAGAGACATAAATCAAAAATGAATAAAAATTGTTTGAATTATACTGTTTTTTAGGAAAATCGAGATACAAAAATAAAAAAACCAGACATTACATCTGGTTTTGAACATGCGCAATTTACTTTTGATTAACGTCTTTCATTTCAATTTTCTTTGCTTCAGGTGTAATTTCTCTTGCTTCACCATCAATGATAGTAGAGTCATTTGAACCACGACCGTGCTGCTGGCTTTGCATTTCTTGCATTTGGCGCATTAAATCTGCAAATGGATTCTGACCATTTGCTTGACCACCCATGCCGCCCATATCTCCCATCATACCACCCATCATTTTTTCCATCATGGCTTGCTGACGCTTCATCATGGTTTTCATCATCACCGCTTTAAATGCTGTTTGAACAGGTGGAATTAGAATAAGTAAGGCGAATAGATCGGAAATTAACCCCGGAATCAAAAGGAAAATACCCGCAATAATTTTAGGTAAGTTATTGGTCAAATTCGGATCAGCACTCATATGACCTTGTTGCATTTGCTGCATCTGTGGCATTAAACCTGATGCATGAGAACGAACCATATTTAAACCAATAAAGAATGCAGCAATAAACCAGAAGAATACATACCACATACTTCCGACTAGATCACCCACACCGACCCATACGAAGATTTCAAGGACTATACCGATTAAAACAATAAGAGCTAATTTCATGAAATGTAATCTAATCTCAAAAATTTAAATATAGGGTCGTAATCATCTGCTCAATCTGTATCAAGCTTTTTTCATACGCTTATGTAACAATATGGGCATTATTTTATTTTTAAAGTCATGGAATGTCATTAATTATCGGAATTGATCCTGGTTCACGTCTAACAGGTTACGGTATTATTCAAAAAGAGGGGCAAAAACTCACTTTTGTTGATGCTGGAACAATTCGCACTGAAACACCTGACATGCCTGAGCGTCTAAAACGAATTTTTTCAGGCATTGAAAGAATCGTTAAATTTCATGGTCCTACCGAAGCTGCTGTGGAACAGGTATTTATGGCGGTCAATCCTGACTCTGCCTTAAAACTTGGTCAAGCACGCGGTGCAGCTATAGCGGCATTGGTCAATTTAGATCTACAAGTGGCTGAATATACTGCGCGTCAAATTAAACAATCTGTTGTTGGCTATGGCGCTGCCGATAAAGAACAGGTTCAAATGATGGTTATGCGCATACTTAATTTAAGTATTAAACCACAAGCCGATGCTGCAGATGCACTTGCCGCAGCAATTTGCCATGCACATGCCTCTGGCAGTATGAGTAAATTGGCTGTCTTAAATGCTTTAGGTGGAATGGCACGTGGACGAAGCCGCAGCAGTAGTCGTCGACGTTAAAAGTCTCTCGACACTCAATGCACTTATTGGCGAATTTGAAAGTTATCGAAATCACGCTCTTTGATGTCAATTAAGTCCTCATAGAAGATTTGCTTAACTTTACTATTATGAGGCCCTGCCATGGCCAGTTTGATCATGTCATTTACATCTTTATATGTGCCAACAATGATAGCTTCCACATCCCCATTATCCATATTTTTAACGTAACCAGTTAAATGCAACTTTAAGGCTTGTTCCATAAACCAGCGACGAAATCCGACCCCTTGAACAAGACCTTGTATCGTTAATTTTAAATATCGCATATCTATCCCTGAATTTTATTTTAGATTTACTATTTGATAAATCGCTTGAGCCATATTCTGAGCTAACAAACCACGTTCACCCTGTTGAGCCAATACATCACCTGCCACGGCATGTAAGTTAACAATTTCATGAAGCTGGATGGAATTAGACAATTGTCCTTTAAGACTAGCAATCATTCCTGCAAGGATATCCCCCATTCCACCTGTACCCATTCCTGGATTACCTTGGGTGCAAATCCAAATGGTTTGCTGCGCGTCAATCGTTAAACTTCCTGCACCTTTTAATACCCATTCACCAGCATACAGTGTTTGTAATCGTTTAATTGCTTTGATGCGGTCATGCTCAACTTCCGCCACGCTAGAGTGTAAAAGTTTTGCAGCCTCACCAGGATGTGGCGTTGCGTAAGTTCTCTCATTGAGTCGAATGGGCTTTTCAGATAGGAACCACAATGCATCAGCATCGAGTACAGTCGGTTTGTTCATAGAGGACAGAATACTCATCCATTGATCATATTGCTCAGCTGCCCAATCATCACGTCCCAACCCCATTCCAAAACAAATCGAATCGACTTGCTGTAGCAAATTTTTTCGTTGTGATGGATCGAAACGATTAATATCCTGCACCATTACATTGGGAGATCGTGACAAAATTGCTGAATGATGTTTAGCATCACACACGATCGTGACTTTACCCGCCCCAGCGGCAAATGCAGCTTCAGCCGCCATAATCACCGCACCTCCCATTTGTGCATGACCGCCAATCACGAGCACATGCCCATACGTTCCTTTATGTCCTGTAGAGTGTCGTCGCGGCAAAATTGTTTTGACTGGGCTTAATCGGGCCACAGGTTTTAAATCTGAGTCACATGGTAAAATGGGAATGAGTTTTAGATGTCCTATAAAATCCTGTGCACGCCCTACAAATTGCCCTACCTTATATGCGAGTGCGGTAAGCGTATGCTGAGCATGAATAGCCATTGGTAATGGTTGACCTGTATTTGCATCTAAACCGCTCGGCATATCAATCGCAATTTTGACGCCGTCTTGCTCATTAATATGATGGATAATTCTCTGCCAGTCTTCACTTAAAGTACGATTAATTCCAATTCCAAACAATGCATCAATATAGACATCATAACCCTTACAATGGTTCAGATCGGTGAACTGCTTAAGTGGTATGGATTGACTCATTTTATAAGCACTCTGCAAGGAGTCAGCCGAGTGATGATCGACTTGTGAAAAAGAAAAAATATCGATTTCTAGATTTTGGTTGAATGAACAATGTCGTGATAAAGAGTGCTGTGCTAAATAGTACGTAACAAGATAACCATCCCCTGCATTATTTCCTTTGCCGCAGCAGACTGCGATACGGATTTTCTTTTTTTCAATACCTTGAAGAATTGTGATGATTTCTTGTGCCATCATCCAAGCAACTTGCTGCATAAGACCAAAAGCACTATTTTGATCGTCAAACCAGCGCTGTTCCCAAGCTTGTATCTCACTGCTGTGATAAACTTGTTGATGCATTATCGTTCCTTTTTTTATTTATGACTCAATCTCTCTCATCTATACCAGCTCGTATTCCAACACAGCAATTTGATCCTCATGCGCTTAAAGCTTGGATTAAATCTCAAGCATTGGAACTGGGCTTCGCTGATTGTGTCATTGCCCGACCTGATGCTCAAGATGAATTACCTCGATTAAAAGCATATTTAGATCAAGGATTTCATGGTGACATGAAGTTCCTCGAAGAAAATTTGGAAAAACGTGCTAATCCAACACTGTTGGTTCCCCATACAAAAAGTATTATCTGCGTCAGAATGAATTATTTGGTTGAACGACCTCAACCTCGAACAGTACCTGATTTCCCTAATTCTGCCGTTATTGCGCGATATGCACGCGGACGGGATTACCATAAAACCATGCGCGGTAAATTAAAAACACTTTCAAACCTTATTCGTGAAAAAGTCGGTCCGTTTGAATCAAGACCTTTCGCCGATTCAGCCCCTATTTTTGAAAAATCACTCGCTGAATCTGCAGGTATGGGTTGGACAGGTAAACATACCCTGCTCATCCACAAAAAATCGGGTTCGTTTTTTGTACTCGGTGAACTGTTTAGTTCACTTGAATTACCCTTTGACGAGCCTGCCAGTGCACATTGCGGATCATGTACAGCATGTATTGATATTTGTCCAACGCAGGCGATTGTAGCGCCATATCAATTAGATGCCCGAAAATGTATTGCCTATCTGACCATTGAATACCAAGGTGTGATTCCTGAAGAACTACGCCATGGCATAGGTAATCGCGTATTCGGATGTGATGATTGCCAGCTGATTTGTCCTTGGAATAGTTTCGCACAAACCACAACGGTTACTGATTTCCATCCCCGTCATGGGCTGGATCGTCTTTCTTTAATGGAATTATGGCAATGGGACGAAGCAACATTCTTAGCCAACACAGAAGGCAGTCCACTGCGTAGAACAGGCTATGAAAGCTTTATGCGGAATATTGCGATTGGAATCGGGAATGCACCCTATCATCCAAACAATATTGAGCAATTGATACTAAAAAGAAATCAGTCTAGTGAGATTGTGCAAATCCATATTGACTGGGCAGTACAAGAACAACACTCAAAAAGAAACAATTAACACTACTTTTCCAAGATGACTTGACAAGACAAAATCACCATTTTGAGCATGATCTGAAATTTTAAGCACACGTTAGCAACAAGTTCTCAACATCAAGTTCCCAAAAAATAATTTTGCGGCGAAAAACGCATAAAAATAGTCAAGTTTGTAACTAAATCAACAATGATTAATTTCTATTGAGTTGGCGAATTTGATAATTTTTTTGAGTCATTATTGTCATATTTTACGATTTTGCTTTATTAAAATTACAGTATGATCAAATAAGTAGCTTTTTAATTGATGGATAAATTATGCAAGTACGCAATGATTGGACGCGTGAAGAAATACAAAAACTCTATGAACAACCCTTCATGGACTTAGTTTTCGAAGCACAACGCGTGCATCGTCAATACTTTGATGCAAATACCATTCAGGTCAGCACATTACTATCGATCAAAACGGGGAAATGCCCTGAAGATTGTAAATACTGTTCTCAATCTGCACGTTATGATTCCAAACTTGAAGCCGAAAAAAGAATTGCTGTTGAAAAAGTAATTAATGAAGCCAAAGAAGCTCTCGCTTCTGGATCATCTCGTTTTTGTATGGGTGCTGCATGGCGAAATCCTCATGAACGCGATATGCCTTATGTACTTGAAATGGTACGTGAGGTAAAGGCTCTAGGACTTGAAACTTGTATGACCTTAGGGATGCTCAATCAATCACAAGCGGAACGTTTAAAAGAAGCAGGTTTAGATTATTACAATCACAATTTAGATACCTCTCGTGAGTACTATCCAAATGTGATTTCCACACGTACTTATGATGATCGTTTAAATACTTTAGACTTTGTACGCCAAGCAGGCATGAAAGTGTGTAGCGGTGGAATTGTTGGCTTAGGTGAAGATACTCAAGATCGTATTGGTCTATTACATGAACTTGCGACCTTAGCTATTCATCCAGAATCGGTACCAATCAACATGCTTGTACCGATCGAAGGCACACCCTTAGCAGATGTTGAAAAACTCGATGTGACTGAATGGATTCGCACGATTGCCGTAGCGCGCATTATCATGCCAAAAAGTTATATAAGACTTTCAGCGGGTCGTGAATCTCTTTCTGATTCTGATCAAGCTTTAGCGTTTATGGCAGGTGCTAACTCTTTGTTCTCAGGTGAAAAGCTTTTAACGACACCTAATGCTGGTGAAGGCAAAGATAAGCAGTTATTCGATAAGTTAGGTCTAAAAGCAGAAAAAGCGAAGCCGACTGTATCAGAGCTGACTATAGATGCAATGGCAAGTTAATTTCAAAGCTTCGCTCAATTAAAAACCGAAGCTTTGCTTCGGTTTTTTATGATGTGATCAATATGCCATAACTGGCATTAAGATACTGTCCTGGCTTAATTTCATCTGTTCCATTGGCATGGTGTACCGTTATTTTTTGACGAAATGCATCAAACTCAAAGCGATCATAACTATCTTGGTGGTGCATCAACCAATAAATCGTATCTATGGCATGATCATCACAAATATAAGTATTCGATTTAAAATCTTTACTCATTTAATTTAAATCCTTTCTCCAATCACAATATTATTATATCTCAATTCATTTTATTGAATATCATTTTCTTTATTTAAGATAATACCTAATTTTTTATTAATCCAATATATTATATTTACATATCACAATAAATCGATTTCCACACATTTTATAAGCGCTATTATTTTATTTTAATTTAGAATAAAGACTGATTATTATGAGTATTATTGATTTAAAACCTCAAACTGCATTGCAACACCACCCCAGCGCACTGACCACACAAATTAATGCTGTATGGGGACAAGGACCTTCTTCACGTTATGAAAGCCTCGCCTCGTTATTCAGACCTACATTTGAAAAAATCAAAGCTTCGCGATCTGAACGCGAAAAAAAACGAATTTTAGCTTTTGAACAGATTCAATGGTTAAAAGACATCGGTTTTACGAAACTTCGCTTACCCAGTTCGCAAGGGGGATTTGATGCAACGATTCCAGAATTATTTAATCTATTGATCGAACTTTCCGAAGCTGATGCAAATTTACCGCAGGCACTTCGCGTACATTTTGGCTTTGTGGAAGATTTACTGCTCAGCCGCGACCCACAGTTTAAATCTATATGGCTTCCTAGAGTGGCTCAAGGTCAAATTATTGGAAGCGCATGGTCTGAAGGTGGAAATGAGTCCATTCATGAATTTAAAACGAGACTTTCCAAAGATGCTGAGGGACGCACGATATTGAATGGACAAAAATTTTATACCACAGGAAGCTTGTATGCAGACTGGATTGATGTGGGTATTACTGATTTGTATGGAGAATCAGCCAGTATTCTAATCCCTCGACATGCTGAAGGTGTTGAGATTGTGGATGACTGGAATGGTTTTGGTCAAATTCTTACAGCAAGTGGTACTACTAAGTTCACTGATGTTGTTGTGAATCAACAAGATGTCATCGGAGACCAACAGCGCTTTAAATATTCAGCAGCATTCTATCAACTGATTCAATTGGCAATTATTTCAGGGCTTACAAGAGCAGCAAGCTATGAAGTATCAGCTGAGGTTTATAAACGTGAAAGAAATTATACGCATGCCAATGCTTCCTTCGTCCGTAATGATGCTCAAATCCTACAAGTGGTGGGTCAAATTCGTGGTGTAGCGTACACCACTGCAGCAATTATTGGAAAAAATGCACAGGCTATACAACGTGCTTTTGAAGCTGGGTTGAATGATAATGAACAACTCGAAGCAGATCAAAATGCCATAGCTGAATTAGAGGTTGCTCAATCTCAAACCATTATCACCACACTTGCATTAAATGCTTCGACCATCATTTTTGATGCTCTAGGAGCATCAGCCACTGATAAAAACTTAGCTTTAGATCGTTTCTGGCGAAATATTCGTACGCTCGCATCACACAACCCAAGAATTTATAAAGATCGAATTGTCGGAGACTTTAGCGTAAATGGTGCATTGCCCCCTTATCAATGGCGTATCGGTAAAGTTGACGAATCAGGGCTTCTACAAACAGATAAGGCTTCTTGAGCTCGCTTTAAATCTTTAAGACACTATTCTTTAGTGTCTTTTTTTAGTGTTTTTTAAAGTGATCTATCTAAATCGCTTAGGCTATTAGAGCTCTTATTTACGAACCTAGTAAAAAGGTCCTTAACAGGACCTTTTTAGCATCATCGAAATTACATCAATTAGGCAGCTTGAGTTTTCAAATGTTTCGCCAAAGGACTATTACCAATTTGCCATACAAATGGCAATTCAGTTTGATTCACGACAAAAGCACCCACCACTTTCTCCTTATAAATAATCGGATTATGTGAGGATACAACTCTTGCATTACGCCAGAAACGATCTAACTGTTTTGATGAAGCACTAGCTGAAGCACCTAAACTGTTGAATAGTTTAGTTGTTAAATCAAGTACAAGATCTGAAATGACGACCTGCCCTTGAGCAGATTCTAGTTCCGCAATTTGGTTAATCTCATGATCTTTTTCAGATGAAGCATTAAAGTGACTTAAATATGCATCATCCAGTGCTGCAGCTGTTTTTAAAGTAATGGCTTGACTGGCAAATGCTTGGGAAGATGCCTTACCAATCACTTGTAGAATCTGAGCATCATCACGGACAAGATCAGCATTCCCGTGGCTAAAGATTCGAGTACGCTTACGCACTTCCTCACTAAAGGTCTCCACCGCAGAAAATGCGATGCCGGTCAGTGTTGCTAGATGTACAACTTGATAAAAAGCTGTTTGATATTTAAAACGCTGATCAAACGGGTAAATATGATCTCGTTCAATCGACACTTGGTTGATTTTTAGCGTCCCGCTTCCAGTGGTTTTTTGACCAAATCCATCCCAATCATCATGTACTTTAATTCCATTAGCTTTAGTTGAGACCGCTGCAATCACATGCTGATCAGTGGTCTCATCATAGGCAAAAAGATCAATCCAATCGGCAAAAATAGTACCTGTAGAATAGAACTTTTCTCCTGAAACTTCATATTCGCCTTGTTGATTTTGTTTCACTCGGGTAATGACGTCGCCTATCTCAACATTACCGACTTCTGTCCAAGCGTTTCCTGCGATTTCACCATTTACAAATCGCTTAAACCAAAACGCTTGTGATTGATCTTTATGCGCCACTAAACGGTCTTCGACAAATGCAAAATGTCCACGTAAAGCTTGCACAATATTTGAATCCGCTGTCGCCAACTCGATTAAGATTTGGAAAAGTTGCTGTTGGGTAAAACCTGCACCGCCATATTTTTTTGGCACACGTAATGCACCAAAACCTGCATCGTTTAACCATTTAATTTGTTCATGAGGCAAATCACGATCGGTTTCTCGTTGAACGGCCCCTTCTGCAATCCGCTTAAAAATCGGTCGAAACTTTGCTGCAACCTCTTCATAGTTGGCACCAAGTGAAAGTTCTTCATTCTGATTTAATATAGTCATAATAAATTTCTCCTTAGCTCCATGGATGACGTGGTGGTGGGACATCATTTAGAAAATAATTTCCTACAATGTTGTATTTCCAACGCACGGGATCATGCAAGGTGTGTGTTCTAGCATTGCGCCAATAACGATCTAAATTTAATTCCGATAAGGTCGAACGCGTGCCAGAAAGCTCAAATAATTTATTCGCTGCTAAAATCGCAATGTCAGTCGTCAAGACTTTTGCTTCAGCCACGAGCAATGTTGCTTCATTAATTTGATCTTCGGTCGGTTGTTCAAGCGCTAAATCAATCGCTAATCCTGCCAAATCCAGAACCGCTTCAGCAGCACGCAGCTTAATTTTCAATTCACCAATATTAGCAATGGTATATGGATCTGAACTTGCTTTATCTAAACCTGAATCAATCCATGGACGTGCAAAGTTACGAACGTAATGAATCGTTTCTTGAATCGCACCACGCGCAATCCCAGCATCTACAGCAGCTTGAATAAATTGAGAAATTGCTCCAGCTGCAGTCGGTCTTACAAAAGCTTGATAAATTGGAACGATAAATTTTGCATCTACTTTAACGTTGTTTAATTCGACTGATCCACTGACCGTTGTACGCTGACCAAACCCACTCCAATCATTGGTAATTTTTACACCTTCTGTCCCTTGTGGCACGATTGCAGCAAATGGTTTTCCTTCAGCATCAATCGCAACAACTGGAATGCGGTGTGCCAGTAAAGCTCCAGTTGCAAAGAATTTTTGACCATTCACAATCCCATTGCCAGAAGCATCAAATTCTATTTTTGTGGTGAGATCGGCAACCGTCTTAGACCCTTTTTCTGAGAAAGCATTCCCCAAACGCTCTCCACCCAGTACTGCTTTAAAAAAGAATTGTTTTTGTTCTTCGGTGGCATCTAAACGGATATGCTCTAGAAACACCCAATGATTTTGTGCGATTTGACCTAGTGATGGATCAGCGCTAGAAATGGTTTTAACAACTTCAGCGAGAGTCTTGTAGCTCGCTCCTGCACCGCCATATTGCTTTGGAATATTAATTGCCCAAAGCCCTGATTGAGAGTACTTGTTAATTTCACTCAAAGGTAAACGGCGTTCATGATCACGAATGGAGGCTTCCTTTGCAAAATCTTCAGCGAGCTGTTGTGCGATTTGAATCGCTTCTTCATCTGTCTTAATCACATGCGCTGGCTGATGAATTTGGTAGAATTCTTTTGAAATTTCAGCCTCATGCAATTTTATATCTATTTGTGCAGTCATTTTATTCTCTTCAAAAAAATTGAATAAAATTAAACTAGCACTAATTATTTTAATTTTTTATACGATTATTTTATTTACTAATCTAATTTCAAACAAAATAAATCATTTATTTTTTTATTATGTATATTGCAGTTTTTCTCATTAAATAATAAGTATGACATTTCATATAATCAGAATATAAACATTTAATTATTTTATATTTTCATTATGACTAAACATATACGATTTAATGCTTTTGAAATGAATTGCATTGCACATCAGTCCCCAGGCTTATGGCGTCATCCGCTCGATCGCTCTACGGAATATAAAGATTTGGAATATTGGACTGATTTAGCAAAAATATTAGAAAAAGGTATTTTTGACGGTATTTTTCTTGCAGATGTTTTGGGTATTTATGATGTGTATCATCAATCGGCTCAACATGCTTTAAATGGTGCTGTTCAAGTTCCTGTGAATGATCCAATTCAAATTGTTCCAGCAATGGCAGCAGTCACCCAACATTTAGGCTTTGGCGTAACCACCTCTATTTCATTCGAACATCCTTATCCCTTCGCACGACGTATGAGCACGTTGGATCATCTCACCAAAGGTCGCGCGGGTTGGAATATTGTGACTTCATATCTAGAAAGCGGATCCAAAAACTTAGGTTTAAAAACCCAAGTAAGTCACGACAATCGTTATGATATTGCAGACGAGTATCTGGAAGTTTTATATAAACTCTGGGAAGGCTCTTGGGAAAATGATGCGGTACGACGCGACAAAGCTGCTGGTATTTTTGCGGATCACACCAAAGTTCATCCAATCCTTCATGAAGGTACATATTTTAGCGTGCCAGGTATTCATATCTGTGAACCTTCTCCGCAACGCACACCTGTATTATACCAAGCAGGTGCATCAAAGCGTGGACAGAAATTTGCAAGTCAAAATGCAGAATGCGTATTTATATCTGCACCAACGAAAGTTGCTGTAAAAAAGTTAGCACAAGGAATTCGCCATAATCTTGTTCAAGAAGGTAAAGATCCAAACGCTGTTTTAATTTATACGATGCTTGCGATTGTGGTCGATGAAACTGATGAGAAAGCGCAGGCTAAATTTGCAGAGTATCAATCTTACGGAAGTTATGATGGTGGATTAACACTCGCTTCAGGGTGGTCTGGTGTAGATTTTTCACAATTCAAAGCTACAGACCAGGTTGAATATATTCATACCAATGCTATTCAATCTATGTTGCAATCTTACGTAGAAGCAGATCCAGACAAAGTTTGGACCATTGAAGAAATTGCAAAATGGACCAGTGTAGGTGGAAATGGACCCGTGATTGTCGGCTCACCAAGCACAGTTGCCGATCGTCTTCAAGAATGGGTGGATGAAACTGGCATTGATGGATTCAATTTGGCTTATATTTTGGCACATCAATCTTTTGAAGACGTGGTCGAATACGTCATTCCTGAGTTACAACGTCGCGGTGTTTATCCTACAGAATATACCAAGGGGACACTGAGAGAAAAGTTGTTTGGTCATGGACCATTACTTCCCGATGATCATCGTGGTGCTCAATACCGTAGGTCATCAACGAATGGGCTGCACACCACAACCAAAAACGCAACACTTGAATCTGTGTAGATCCATTTAAATTCTCTAAATCTAAAAAAAGCCCCTTTCGGGGGCTTTTTTAATGCTGATGTTCTAGTTCATGGTGATATGCATCATCTTCTATCTGCAAGGTCATTTCAGTAATATGATGATCATGACTTAACATTTCAAAAGCTTGTTGATGTAAACGTTTAGGATCGACATTCGGTGCAACCAAATGAACTGTGAGCATGACTTTTTTGGATGTGATTGCCCAAACTTTGAGTTGGTGAATATCCGTGACTCCTTCAAGCGATAATAAATCTGCACGGAGCTTTTCAATATCAATTTCATCAGGCACACCTTCGAGCAGGATGTTGACACTTTGCTTGGCGAGAATCCAAGCACGGGGTAAGACCCAAAATCCGATCAGGACTGCGATAATCGTGTCAACGAGTACCCAACCTGTAAAATAAATAATCACAGCGCCGATGATCACACCCACAGAACCAAGTGCATCACTTAATACTTCTAGATATGCCCCTTTGATATTGAGGCTGTCCTGACTACTTGAGAAAAGAATCTTCATCGAAATTAAATTAATGATTAAGCCAATGACGGCAACAATCATCATTCCAACACTTTGAATTTCAGGCGGATTACTTAATCGATGAATCGCTTCTACCAAAATATAAATTGCAACGATAAATAACATCACCGCATTAAATAGAGCTGCCAAAATTTCAAACCGTTGATATCCAAAAGTTCTCTTGTTGTCTGCAGGTTTTTGACCAATCTTAATTGCAACCAACGCGATGGCTAAAGCGGCAGCATCAGTAAACATATGTGCAGCATCAGACAATAAAGCTAAACTTTGGGTAAGGAATGCTGCAACGACCTCAACAATTAGAAAGGTCGTGGTTAAAGCGAGTGCAAAAGTCAGTTTCTTTGCGTTGCCTTTACTGACTTCCACATGACTGTGATCATGATTATGCGAACTACCCATTTTATACTCCTCATCAGAAACCTCACTTAAAATAAAGTGAGGATCTGATTCATATACATAATGCTATTGTTTAATTTATTGTTCTGCTTTTGCTTGATTCATCCACCTATACAATACAGGTAAAAGTAGTAGCGTCAGTATTGTAGACGAAATTATTCCACCGATAACCACTGTCGCAAGCGGTCGCTGTACTTCAGCACCCGTACCCGTAGCGAGGGCCATTGGAACAAATCCTAAAGACGCCACAAAAGCCGTCATCAGCACAGGACGTAATCGCAACACTGCACCTTGCCAAATGGCATCTTTTAAACTGTATTCACTTCTTAGCTCCTTAATAAAGGTCAACATAACCAGTCCATTCAGAACAGCGACACCTGATAAAGCGATAAAACCAATACCGGCAGACATTGAGATAGGAATATCACGTAACCATAAAAATAAGACTCCACCCGTGAGAGCAAAGGGTACGCCCGTGAACACCAATAAACTTTCTCTGATATTTTTGAATACAGCCATCAGCAGGATAAAAATCGTAATCAAAGCCAATGGAATCACGATAGTCATTCTAGCTTTGGCAGATGCCAAATTCTCAAACTGTCCACCATACTCAATCCAATAGCCGCTCGGTAATGCATATGTCGTGAGGCTAGATTGCAACTCTTGGACAAATGAACCCAGATCTCGCCCTTCAACATTTGCCGTCACAATAATCCTACGCTTGCCATTTTCACGACTCACCTGATTCATACCATCAATATTTGACACTGTAGCCACATCTGCCAGTCTTACTGTCCCACCATTGGGGAGTTGTATGGGTAATTGTGCAATCCCCATGACTGTCCGATCTTGATCAGTAAGTCGAATAACAAAATCAAAACGGCGGTCGCCTTGTAGAATTTCACCGACTTGTTGACCACCGATACTTGAAGCGACTAAATTTTGTATTTCACGAACCGAAAGACCATATTGCGCTGCTAAAGAACGATTTACATCTATATTTAACAAAGGTAAACCTGAAGTCTGTTCTACTTTGACTGCGGTACTGCCACTGATTTTTTGCACAATCCTGGCAATTTTGGCAGCTTCATCGTTTAACACCTGCATATCATCGCCAAAAATTTTTATACCTATGTCACTGCGGACTCCAGAAATGAGCTCATTAAAACGCAATTCAATGGGTTGAGAAAATTCACTATTGTTGCCAGGCAAAGTCTCCAAAAAAGTTTCAATACGTGACCTTAAATCATCTAAGCTTTCTTTGGGATTCGGCCACTCTTGACGAGGTTTCAACATAATGAATCCATCTGAGATATTGGGTGGCATCACATCTGTCGCCACTTCAGCAGTACCAGTTCGTGCGAAAACATTTTTAATTTCTGGAAAATTTTGAAGCAAAAGTTTCTCAGTCATTTCCTGCATTTTTAACGATTCTTCTAAGCTGGTACTGGGTGAACGCATTTGTTGAATAGCAAAATCACCTTCGCTTAATTGCGGTGCGAATTCACTTCCTAAACGTGTTGCCAACAACCCTGTTAAAACTAAAATACTGACTGCGAGCGTTAACATGACCGTTCGATATAAATAAGTCATATCCAATGCTTTTAGATATTTTTCCTTCATCCATACCATCCAACGCCCTTCCTTCTCCTTCACTTCACCTGTTACAAATAAGGCTACCGCTGCAGGAACAAAAGTGATGGATAAAATGATCGCAGCAATAAGTGCTAATACTACGGTGAGTGCCATAGGGTGAAACATTTTTGCTTCAACACCACTCAACGCAAAAATGGGCAAGTACACCACTAAAATAATCGTTTGACCAAAAATTAAAGGACGGCGCGCTTGACGAGCAGCAAGGAATACTTCTTTAAATCTCTCTGAACGTGTTAAAGGTCGTCTTAACTGTTCTTGGGCATGAGCTAATCGGCGAATACAGTTTTCGACAATTACCACCGCCCCATCTACAATAATTCCGAAATCTAGCGCACCTAAACTCATAAGGTTGGCACTAATTTTCTGCTGTGCCATACCTGATAATGTAAATAACATCGAAAGTGGAATCACGCATGCTGTAATTAAAGCTGCTCGAATATTTCCCAAGAAAATGAATAAAATCACAATCACCAAAATCGCTCCTTCGACTAAGTTCTTTTGAACTGTCTTAATGGCTTTCTCGACTAAGGTGGTACGATCGTAAACAGTTTCAATTTTTACGCCTTCGGGCAGTGTGGTTTGAATTTCTTGAATTTTTTGATCAACCGCTTGTGCAACACTACGGCTGTTTTCACCCATCATCATCATGGCGATGCCGAGTACGGTTTCTTCTCCGTTATAGGTCGCTCCGCCTGTTCTAAGATCATGTCCAATCGACACTGAAGCAATATCTGAAACACGGACAGGATTTCCATTTAAGGTAACCACCGTTGTATTTTCAATATCCTGTATCGTGTTCAGTGTTCCAGGAACTCGTACTGTCAGTTGTTGACCTCCATCTTCAATAAATCCTGCTCCACGATTTTCATTGTTCTCAGTGAGAACCTGTTGAAGTTGCGTCAAACTGACTTGTAGTTGTTGCATACGATTCAAGTCTGGCGAAACAACATATGTTTTATTGAATCCTCCAATACTATTCACCTCAGCAACGCCTTTTACGCGTTGCAATTGTGGACGCACGATCCAATCTTGAATTTCGCGTAAATCCATTGCTGTGTATGAAGAACCATCAGGTTTTTTAGCCTTTGGCTCAGCTTTTAGTACCCATTGATAAATTTCACCCAGCCCCGTAGATACTGGAGACATGGTAGGTGCGATATCATCAGGTAATTCGGATTGAACCTCTTGAACACGCTGATTGATTTGTTGACGTGCCCAGTAAATATCAATGCCATCTTTGAAGACAATAGTCACCTGAGATAAACCATACCTAGAGATCGAACGTGTTAATTCAAGATCTGGTATCCCCGCCATGGCATTTTCAATTGGATACGTAATGCGTTGCTCAACTTCGAGCGCAGTAAATCCATTGGCTTGAGTATTAATTTGAACCTGTGTATTGGTAATGTCTGGAACTGCATCAATTGGCAATTTTTGATAACTATAAACTCCAACAGCAATCCAAGCACAGGCAAACAGCATGATCCAAATCGCATGTTGAATTGAAAACTGAATAATTCGCTCAAATAGCCCTTCAGCCTTCGGCATGTCATGATTAGTGCCCATGGTCAGCTTCTCCTTTTTCTAACTCCGATTTCAGTAAGAAGCTGCCTTGATTGACATATTTTTGCCCCGTTTGAAGACCAGACTTAATTTCTGCCCATTGACCATCTGAAGACATTTCACCTACTTCAATGGGTTGTGCTTTAAAGTGGACTTTTCCATTTTTTTGTTCTGTAACAATAAATATTGCTGATTTACCTTCGATTTGTTGCACTGCATTTTTTGCAACGCGTAATACATTCGATGCATCGGGACTTTGAAGTTCAACATTTACCATCAAATTTGGTCTTAACTCACTTGCCTTTCCTTGAACTTTAGCGCGAACAATCAAACGACCAGTCTGCGCATCTGCTTGCGACGTTAACGATTGCACAACTGCTGTATACGTCTGACCTGATTGTAAAGATTTGAATTGAATATTTTGTTGTGCACGAATTTGATTACTCGCATCTGCAGGTAGCACAAATTCGAGCCATAAATCTTTTAATTGTTCGATGATGAAAATCTGATCTGCAAGTTGCACATTTTCACCTACCACGATGTCTTTTTGGCTGATCACACCCGAGATAGGCGAACGAATAGTAAAACGACCATTCGAACCTGCTGAAGCTCCCAAAGCTTGTAAACGTGCATTGGCACTTTGCACTGTGATTTGTGCTTGACGATATGCATTTTCAGCACGTTGCAAATCCTGTTTTGCGGAGATCCCCTGCGACCACATCCGTTGTTCACGTTGCAAATCTTGGCGTGCCAAATCTAAATTGGATTGCTCCATTCTCAAATTCGCTTGTTGGTCAATGAGCTCTGGGACACTTAATACTGCAAGTACTTGACCTTTAGTTACTTCTTGTCCCAGTGCTACATTCACTTGTTCAACATGACCAGCAAAATTAGGGGAAATATGCGCTTGTTGATCTGTATTTACCATCAATTTTGCAGGCAAGTTTGTGTATCGCGGAATTGCACCTAATTGAGCTGATTCTATTTTTATACTATGTTCGACTAGCTGTTTAGATGTGAGTTCAATCTCATCTTCTTCTGCATGCTCAGCTTCTGCGCCATTCGACGTTTCAGCTTGCTCTTCACTCTCAACAATTGCTGTTTTCTTATTATCTTTGAAAAAAATCCAAATCCCGATAACTATCGTCACCCCAATAATGAGAGCGATGAGGAATGCTTGGTTTATTTTTCCTTGTTGTATAGATCTCATTTTATTCTGCCCCTATATTGATGAAATTTTCTGACTGTGACACAGCCTCTTTGAGTAATTGGGTATAGGCATCTGAACGACTAATTTGTTCATAACTGGTACCAATACTTAATGCCTCAGCAGCTAGTGCGGTTTGCCATGCCTCTCTTAAGAGCTGAATTTGACTGAGCCGAATATTTTGTAATTGTGTCGTTGCTTGTTGCACCTCAGTGATTGAAAGTTTTCCATTTTTAAAACCGAGCAAAGAGCGCATCTGTACTTTTTCAGACAAGTCTTTTTGTCTCAGTACAGCGTCATACTGTAGTTTTAAGCCACGCACCTGATGAAATGAGTTTGCAATCTCTAAAATTTGTTGTTTGAGTTCTCTTTGTTGTTGACGCTCAAGTAGAGATTGCTGACGTTGTGCAAGCGGAATTTGGTATTGCTGACGATTAAAAATATTGAAAGGAATATCGACACCCACAGATAAACTAGTATCGTTTGTCTCATTGGGCGCTTTTGTTCGCGTCATCCCTACATTCAAGTTTGGATTTGATTTTGCTCTAATTTTAAGCTGCTCAATTCGTTGATTAGCCTGCACAACATTGAGTGCATAAAGCTTTTCTAAATAACCTGCAGAAATATAATTTTGAACATTCTGTTCAACTTGGTCAGGCCAATAAATCCGATTTGAATCAACCTTCACCTCTGCTTCAGTTTCTCCCCAGAGATTAGAAAGATTACGTTTTGCAATTTCTTTATTTAAAATGGCTTGCTGATAATTGCGTTCATTTTCTGCCGCTTCAATCTGCGCTCGTTCATACTCAACCAAGGCTATGCTTCCTGCCTGATATCGTTTTTTAGCGCTGTCTAAAGTTTCACGACTGACTTGCAGTTGAGACTTTTGAATTTGTGCTTCAGATTGCGAAATTAAAAACTGTGACCAAGCATACTTCACGATTAATTGGCTTTGTGCTTCCCACAACTTTTCTTGCAATTCATTTTGTTGCCCAGCCAAACGCGCTATATTTTTTTGAATCCGTCTTTGACCAAAAATGTCGATCGGCTGACTAATACCAAGACTCAATTCTTGATCTTGACTCGAACCAAAACCATCTCGAGAGAGATTGATGGACGGGTTTTGCCAAAGTCGACTTTGCTTAACAGCAAGTTCTGACATTTGTTGTCGTTGCTGCCAAATCTGTTCTGATTGTTGATATTGAGACACTTGAACGAGTGCTTGTTCAAGCGAATTGACTGTCATTGCTTGAGCATTTGCACCCAAACTAAGCGAACCTAAAACCAGCCATAATCGAATGGAATGTTTTAATTTAAAAGACATATGAATTTCCCACTAATTTAAAAATAAGTGGTGGGAAATTTTTAGGCTACCCCACCAATAGCGGGGTTAATTCAGGAGGCGGAGGGATTTTACCTAAATGAGGCGATTGATAGGCATTAATCCAAAGAAAGTGATTTTGGTAAATCTTTTCGATGTGTTGTGATGAAGGCAAATTCTCGTTTACAGCAAGAATAAACTGAGACATTGACGGCAGATGATCTTGATGATCCAAAACATCGATTTGCGCTTTTTCTTCTAGCGTCACGCTTTGATCATCACCAAGCACGAAGCCTTTTTCAATTTGGGACTTCGGACTTTTATTTGAAAGATCGGCTTGGCAAAGTACAGGTTGATGATGACCAAAGTGAAAACTTTGTGTCGATGTTGAGTCGCTTTCATGAACACAAAAAGCCGCCGCCACATTCCAAAGGCTTTGGAACATGAACATACATGCTAAGAATGTCACAAATTTAGCCGATCTCATTTAAGCAGGCTCTCATCTTTTCTATCTGCATTTAAAACGTGATAGTGATCACCATCAAGTGAAGAGTTGTAATTCTCCATCATATTTTGATGATCGAAACCTTGATATTGAAAGAATGTACATAAGAAAAATGAATGAAAACTTAAAAATTTAGCGCTTTTAAAGCACGCTTCGAAAATGGCATCGATTTTGCAACCTAATCATACGAATTTTATTTTTTGTATTACTGAGGTGGCAACGATGAGCTATGTTGCACGAGAATTGAGTCAAAAGCATAAATTTTTGCTTGGTTTTGGATCGTTTTTAATTCCAATTTTAATCTGGTGTGCAGTGAGTTATTTGCCTTTTATTTGGCATCCCCAAGTTCAAATCACAGATTCTGGTAGCACAACATTTTTACAACTCGATAGCCGTGTCAGTAGAGAAGTTTATTATGCTGAAGCGCAATTGGCAGTCGATCAAGGACTGCCACCACCTCGGGGAATTTTGGTCAATCCCATTTACCTACCCGCACCAGATGAAGTCGCTACAGCCTTAGTGACCGCATTTACAACGCCACCCGCTCAAGCAAATGCACCATGGTTTCATGAAAGTTTATGGCACAGCATTAAACTGGTGTTTACCGCATTTTTTATTTCTTCTTTGATCGGGATTCCTTTGGGTATTCTTTGCGGTTTTTCTCATAAAATTTCTCAGTTAACTGAACCTTTTGTAGAGTTCTTTCGCTATCTGCCTGCACCAGCCTTTGGCGCTCTTGCTGTTGCGATTTTGGGCATTAATGACGCACCTAAAATTGCCATTATTGTGATTGGTACCTTGTTCCAACAAATTCTGATTATTGCCAATACCACCCGTCTGGTCGACCGCAGTCTTATTGAAGCTGGATTCACCTTAGGAACTAATAAAATCAAAAGTTTATTTTATGTGGTCATCCCTGCTGCACTCCCAGAAATTTATCGAAACCTTCGTGTACTTTTAGGTTGGGCTTGGACCTATTTAATCGTTGCAGAACTCATAGGAAGTACATCCGGTATCACGTGGTTCATCACTCAACAAGCTCGCTATCAAAACTTTGACAATGTTTTTGCCGCAATTTTGATTATCGGTTTGATTGGTCTGATTTGCGACGTGATTTTAATGAAACTTGGACAGCACTTATTTAAATGGAAAACGGGAGCTCGCTAATGTCTTCACTAATTCAACCCTCAGATTTTGATGCCCGCGCTTACTTTGACAAAATTTACGCTCGTCCCGTCATTTTAGAAGCGAAAAATCTCACCCAGAAATTTAGCCACGGAAAAACTGAGCGCACCATTTTAAATGCTTTAGATTTAAAAATTCATAAACGTGAATTTATCTGTGTTATTGGTCCTTCAGGATGCGGTAAGTCTACCTTTAGCCGTATTGTGGCAGGTCTTGATCCATATACCAGTGGTGAATTACTGGTAGACGGTGAAACCATCACAGGACCGAGTCCAGAGCGTGGCATGGTTTTCCAAGGCTACACACTGTTTCCATGGAAAACGGTAAAAGAAAATGTCATGTTTGGTCCACTCATGCGAGGTGCCAGCAATGCTACAGCTGAGGCGCAAGCCCGCGAATGGATCAACATTATCGGACTTGAAAAATTTGAGCAGCAATACCCTCATGAACTTTCTGGAGGGATGAAACAACGCGTTGCCATCGCTCGCGCGCTCGTGAATCAGCCAAAAATTCTCTTAATGGATGAACCCTTTGGAGCTTTAGATCCTCATACGCGTCAAAAAATGCAAAAGCATCTGATCGATCTTTGGGCCAATATCGATATCACGATTATTTTTGTGACACACGATATGGACGAGGCGATTTTACTGGCCGATCGGATTGTGGCATTGAAGGCCAATCCTGGCGAAATTAAGGAAATCATTGAGGTTGATCTACCAAGACCACGTCAGCATGAATTGATGCTCACTGAAAAATTTAAATATTTAAGACAACGTGTAGATGCTTTGGTACATGCTGAAGAAGATGAACTTGATCCAGCACTCGCCGACTTACCTAAAATTCCAAGAATGACCAAGGTCAGTCATTCTAAATAAGGCGCTATATCCTGATCACACTAACGGTCAGGATAAAGCATGCAACATCAATCCTTTTGACCACACCATTTTAAATGCAGCCTTGGATTAATCACGACTTCATTTCATCACGTTCAATTCGTCCATCTACCAATTGAATGGTTCGATCACATGTAGCGGATAATCGTGGATCATGGGTCACTAACAATACCGCACAATTTTGTTGCTCATTTACTTCACGAAACAGCTCAAAGACTTCGCTCGCTGTTTGACTGTCCAAATTACCTGTAGGTTCATCAGCGAGGAGTAAAGTAGGCTGAGTGATTAAAGCTCTGGCGATTGCGACACGTTGTTGCTGCCCACCAGAAAGTTGACTGGCTTTTCGTTGTGCAAATTGACTCAATCCTACCGCTTTTAACAAATCATGTGCTCGATCTAAAGCTTGTTGATTGGGTTTGCCATGCGCCAACATTAGAGGCATCAAAACATTTTCAATAACGGTGAACGCTTGAATCAAATGATGAAACTGAAACACAAATCCTATGCTCTTCCCACGCAATTCCGTTCTTTGTTGATCTTCCATTTGACTGGTTGGTTGACCAAGTAAATAAATTTCACCACTGGTGGGTTGATCCAGTAAACCTAAAATATTTAATAACGTACTTTTACCTGAACCAGAAGGTCCAATTAACGCAGCAAAATCTTGACGATGTATCGCAAAATTAATCCCATGCAGCACTTCTATTTCATTGGGTTGTCCAATGTTATAAGACTTTTTCAAAGCCTCTAAACGTAGTACTTCATCATGATTAGACATGACGGATTGCCTCCACAGGATCTAAACGCGCTGCACGACGGGCAGGAATCGCCGCTGCAATTAAACCGCTCAATGTTGCAAGTAATAAAGCGGATCCAATCAAATAAGGTGAAATTGGAATGTAGAATAACCCTGGGCCAAATTCATTAAATGACCAAACCAATGCATAACTGGTCAGGATTCCGACAATAGAACCAAGTAAGCCGAAAATCGCACCTTGAATGAGAAAGATTATCAAAATCTGTTCTCGGCTCGCACCTGTAGCACGCAAGATTCCGATCTCACGTGTACGCTGTACCACTGTAATGGAGAGTACGCTGGCGATCGCAAATGCAACAGATATTCCAACAAATATAATAATCATATTGGTTGAAAGACTTTGCGCTGAAATCGCATTCATCAATTGCGCATTACTTTCAATCCAACTTTCAGCTTTTAATCCAGTGAGACGATGAATTTGCGTTGCGACCTGATCTGCGGAGAAAATATCAGAAATACGAAGATCAATAATGGTAACCCCACCCGGCAAACCCAATAAAGACTGTGCCCGCTTTAGATCGATATACATATAGCGTGAGTCTAGTTCTTTGACCCCGAGTTCAAAAATACCCGTTACATTCATGACGGCGTTAATATCTTGACCGTTATCAACGCGAATTTTACTGCCTACGCGCACACCAAGGTCTTTGGCCAACTCACTTCCGATGAGTACATCATCTGCTTTTAAACGAAGCTGACCAGTTTTTAGATACTCTTGCAAAGGTACAATACGTTGATAACGTGGTAAATCAATCCCCATAATCGCAACTGACTGAATCGCTTCCCCCCGTTTTACCAGTGCAGGTCCTGAAATCATGGGGGAAACGGCATTGAGCGTCTTGATATTGTCTAGATTTTCAAGAACTTCTTGCCAGTTATTGATCGACTTAAGTCTTTGAGCCCTTTGATCTTCATGGATGATGTGTGCTACGCCCTCAGGCACTTTAACGACGCGATTGACCTCATCTGGTGCATGTAAACTAATATGTGCCTGAGTACCCAACGTACGCTCAATCAAATTGGACTGAAGCCCCTGAATTAATGCACTAATAAAGACAATAACGGCAACACCAATAGCAACACCACCAATAATCATCAGTGTTTGACTGCGACCCTCGCGTAAAAACCCAACAGCGATGAGCCAATTGGTCCATAAACGCTTTATCTTCAAAGTGCTTGTACCTGCTTAGTTCTGACACGCTGATCCGCTTTTACTTCATCAGGCTTTATTACGACCTGATCATTATGATCCAACCCTGATAAAACTTCAGTCATGGTGGTTCCACGCAACCCTAATTTTACAGATTGACGTTGGACCTTACCCTCTCTTATCACCATAACTTCAGCTTGCGTGGTTGAAGGGTCAATAAGCGCGTCATTGGCTATTACTTTGGTTTTATTTCGACGTGCTGTTTCGACATTCGCTGAGACTGTCATATCTTGCTTCAAAAAAATGGGTACAGAATTCACCGCCAATTTGACTTCAACCGTACCACGTTGAGGATCAATATTAGGTGCAATAAAGTTAACTTCAGCTGGAAATGCTTGCTCTGGATAAGCATCTGCAATCACTTCAGCTTTTTGACCTAATTTCAGATAAGGTAAATTTTGTTCATCCACCGCCACTTTAATTTGCGTTGGACTATCAACTGCGACTGTAAAGAGCACTTTTCCAGGTTGAATCGCATCCCCTTTTTCGACTTCACGCGTCAAGATCGTACCCGATACTTGTGCCCGAATTTCACTTTTTGCCAATTGGGCACGTAGCGCATTTAATCTTTCGCTTAAGGTTTTTTCTTCCACTTGACCTGGAGCAAGGCTTTGCGCCTTCAGTTTTGCCGCAGATAATTGATTTCTGGCTAAGCGTTCAGCTTCTAAAGCTTGTTCTTTTTCTTCAACAGAAAGCACTCCCGGTTCCGTTTGCTGACGACGTCTTGCTTCGCGACTGGCTTGTTGCAATTGGAATTCTGCCGTTTTCAATTCAACCTGCGCTTGTGGATAGCGAATTTTCTGCAATTCCTCTAGCGCAACTTCTGCTTCACGGACTTGTGCTTTTAAATCATCAGATTGAATAATTAACAGTACATCTCCTTCTGCTATTCGTTGACCTTCTTGCACGCGTCGCTCAATCACCACACCCGAAATTTCACTCCCAATTTCACTACGTGCTACATTTTCAGCACGACCTGAAGCGACCACTGTTTGAATCAGTGGTTTTTCTTCGATTAGGTAAGTTTCGACTACGGGACCTTGCCACCAACGGAAAATGAAATATATCCCACCAATCAAAATGAGCAGAATGAGAATCCACCATTTTCGTTGTTTTAAAATACGCAAAGCTTTATCTCCCAATAGGCCTACTTCAGTTTGTATTGTCGAGTACAGTAAGCTCTTAAAATATCTGGTGAGCGCTTGTGAAGATGCTTAGTATTCCGTCCCGCAACACGTTTACGCCACATTTCAAAACTACTTTTTTTTAATTGTTGTCGCATCAATCGAATAACTGCACTTTCGTTTAATCCGTATTCCAGCAGAATGGCTTCAAAGGGTGTCCGATCTTCCCAGGCCATTTCAATAATTCTAGAAATATCAGCTGTTGTATACAACGCACATGATCCTTTTTTATACGTATCAAACTTTTATGTTAATTGTTGATTCGTGAAAAATATGTGATTTTTTGTTGATTTATAGACACTTCTTACACGCTAACGCGTTCATCGTATAAAACGATTGATTTCATAATTTTAATCCGTTTCCTAGTTTTTCCATTTTTATCTATTCTTAATCCATACAAGGTAGGCAACTCTGTTACTCTACCGACCAATCATTCAGTCCAACTTTGTGCCCAGTGCAAGCCCCTCTGCACTGGGCTTTTTTTATTTAAATGATTCAACCAATTTTGGATAAATCAGCCCATCAATATCTAGTTTTACCGTATAAACTCCATTTTCAAGATTAAACTTATTGACATGATAAGTTGATCCATAAATAGAATCTAAAGTTGAGGAGCGTTTAAATACCTTTTGATTTGCCTCAAGATCCAACAAATGTGTGCCTTGAATAAATTGTTCATATTGCTCAGGTTCAACACCAACACGCTTAGACATAATCATCAAAGCATCGTTTCTCGTCTCAGGGTCTTGAATAAATTTGACGGTTCGATCCCATACTTGTAGCACTTTTTTCCACTCTGCTTGATGCCTAGATAAATGCGTCATATTTACCGTCAACGTATCATAGATCAATCCTGGTTTATCTTGAGAACTATAAATGATTTTGGACCCAGCTACGCTTTTTAAAGCTTGATTTGCTACAGGTTGCCATACAGCAATGGCATCAACATCTTGGCTGCTAAATACTTGGGGTAATTCGTTGGTTGCTGCATTAATTAGTTTGATTTCATTGGCTGATATATTTTGATCTGAAAGTGCGGTATTCAATAAATTATGATCGACTAGCCCTTTTTCGACTGCAATCGTTTTACCCTTAAGATCTGCCACACTATGAATGCCCTCTTTAGCAAGAATGACATCATTCCCTGATGAATAATCAGTTGCTAAAATCATAATGCCCCGCGTTCCACCTGAGGCAATGACCAAATTATCCCCATGAGAAACAGAAACCGCATCCAATTGGTTTGCTGCGAAAGCATTCATAGAGGCTGAATAATCAAACCATTTAAACTCTACGTTTAATCCAGCTTCTTTAAACCACCCTTTCTCAATAGCAACTTGCCATGCCACCCATCCCGGCCAATCACTGTAACCAATCCGAATCGGTTGCATTGATTTTTCGGCTTGAGCATGTTGACTTGGTTCTGGAATTTTTGCGGTTTTATCACAACCCACGAATAACAGTGCAGTTCCAATGACTCCCCATACCATCGTTTTCATTGCACCACCTCACCAATGCTCGTGCACTTAAATTTAGTATTGGTAAAATTTGAGGCTTGAATATAATCACGCCATCCACCAAAGTGACTGATATCAAGTGCATCTGCTAAAGCATGGTTTTCACATATAAAGCCTTTCACCCATGTTCCATCAATGAGTTGTACATTGCCAATACCAAGTGGTGCTGGGACTTCAGCAACAATGTCACCGAACAATGCTCTTGGTACATCCCACACTTCCACTTCAATAGAATGACCTGATGTATCTCGTTGTAGCCCCGGCTTAGGTGGTTGAGTATTTTTTAAAGCAAATAGTTTGTAATACGGCGCAGTACGCGTTTTTTTTACCAAGGTGGCTTGTCTGCTCGTTAACTGAAAATTCAGCGGCATGCCTGTAAGATGTGCTCCCACCACTGCCAATTTAACGGTGTGCTCAGATCCTATTGATTTATGAATTTGATAGCCTTGCTTTGACGTTGCTAAATTTAATCCTGAAGTCGCTTGCCATTGCTGACCGAAGTGTGCCAAAGCTTGATCCATCCAAGCGCCAGCAATTAAGGTGATACCACTTGGCAAACCATCATCACGGATGACATTCGGAAGTGCCAATGCTGATAAATCAGCAAAATTAACAAAATTGGTATAAGCCCCCATATGCGAATTCTTTTGGATCGGATCTGCTTCAACATCTGCAATGCGATAAATCGAAGGAGCTGTTGGCACCATCAACGCATCATAATTTTCTAATTGAAGATTAATCTGTCTAGCCCATTCTGCACGCTGATACTCATCTTGCATCACGTCTACAGCATTGAATTGATCAGCTTGATCAATAATTTGCTTAATTACCGGATGACATTGCTCACGTCGAACTTTGTGTTCGACGGCATGCGTACGCTCCGCAACCCATGAGCGGTTATACAATGCGGCAGCCAATTGATTAAATACTGTGAAATCAATCTCTTCAACTTGAAAACCGAGCGATTTCATTCGAGTAATGGCTGTTTGAAATGCTTGCTCACTTTGAGTATCACCATAAAATTCTAAGTGATCTGGGATTGCAATCTTGCCCTTCGAAAATTGTGTCGGAACTGTTCTCGGATGCTGTCTTGAATAAGCATCGGTCGCATCATAACCTTGCATCAATTGCGCTACCGTCCAAGCATCCTCTACTTGAGTTGCAAAAATTGAGATCACATCAATACTTCGACATGCAGGGATTAAACCTGTGGCTGAAAACCAGCCTTTGGTTGGTTTGAGTCCGACAATATTATTGAAACCCGCGGGAACTCTGCCAGAACCCGCTGTATCAGTACCGAGGGCGAATGGTACATACCCATTTGCTACTGCAACCGCTGAGCCAGAGCTTGATCCACCGCTGATATAATCCGGATTGAAACTGTTTTTTACTGCCCCATAGGGTGAACGTACGCCAACCAATCCCGTGGCAAATTGATCTAGATTGGTCTTGCCCACCACGATTGCACCAGCAGATTTAAGCTTAGCCACTACGGTTGCATCTTGCGTTGCTAAATAAGCCGCATCTGGGCACGCCGCAGTGGTATAAAATCCAGCAACATCAATATTGTCTTTGACAGCAAATGGCACGCCATATAACGGAAGATCAGCGATATCCTGATGGACCAATGCATCAATCTGCGCCTGTATTTGCTCTGCACTGGCTATTGAAATCCAAGCGTGATCATCATTGCAGAGTTCATCAACATAACGCTTTAAGTCATTCAACTGAATAGTTTGATTTGTATAAGCCTGTTGCCAATCTTGTATAGTCCATAATGTCTGCACGGCGGTGCTCCTTATACGTGTTCCGAATTTTGAGGAATAGGTGGCATGACTGCATCCATCAGCTCTAAATGCCCCTTAATTACCCCTTTTAATGCTTTAAATTGCTCACTGATCGCTTTTAGGTCACTGCTGACCCCTTGCATCAACATCACCTGCATGACTTTGTCATCATCTAATTGGATATGTAGTGAACTAATCACCTGAGTCAAAAACTGTTGCTGTAAATCAATAAGTTGTGTTCTTAATGGCTTTAAACTGACGTCATACAGTAAGGTTAAAGTACCGACCATGACCTCATTTCGGCTGACGAGGTCATTGATCAAATGGTGGTTAATCATGTCAACAATGGCTTGAGATCGGCTTTCATAATGTTGATCTACAATTTTTTGATCCATAGCCTGCAATGTATTTTCAGGTAAAGTGATGCTGATCCGCGCCAGCTTCTGTTTAGGCACGTTTGAGCTCCTTAGGTTTTTGAGATTGTTGTAGGTGTAAACCCGCACGGACGCTCATCAGTTCAATGAAGAATTGAAGGATGGGATGCTTCGATTGTTTGGATTGATTTGTCGTCATCTGCAGCACCTCTAGGTATTACAAAAAAAAGAATTGGTAATACTAGTTAAATGCAGAAAACGTGCCAAAACTTTTCTTGAGATATATAAAAGAGAGCTAGGAAAAAGTCGTCGGAAAGATTCAAAAATGTGCATGAATCAAAATTGTGCACTTGATTTGTTCAATGTTCAGAAATGCAAAAAGACCGCCTTTCTGGAGATAGACGGTCAACTCGAATAGTTATTATTTTGTCTTCTTGTTCTAATGAAATACTTTACTGGATATCAGTGACGAACTCCTCACGCGGAATACGGAATTTCTTCAATCCAATTAACCAATCTTTTTCTGGATTACGGCGACCTAGTGCCAATAGCACCACAGACTTTAAGCCTTTTTCTTTTAAACCTAATAATTCATCCAGACCATCTTTATCAAAACCTTCCATTGGCGTTGCATCTACACCTAACTCAGCTGCTGCCGCAATTGCCATTCCAAAGCCAATATGTGCTTGTTTTGCAGTATGGTGGTATTGCTGCTCTTCAGTAAACGTCGAGAACAGGTTCTTTAAGTTTTGCACCACATCCATGGTCGTATCTAAAGGTAAATGACGCTCACGATTCATTGCGTTATAGCGTTCATCAATACGCTCGTCTGGAATCGTATCCCAAGCCGTAAATACCAAAAGATGCGATGACTGGGTAATTTGCGGTTGATTCAATGCAACTGGTGAAATTTTCTCTTTAAGTTCTTGGTTACTGATCGAGATAATATGGAACGGTTGTAAGCCCGCTGAGGTCGGTGCTAAACGCGCAGCTTCAAGAATTTGATCGACTAATTCTTGCGGTAGTTTTTCACCAGTCATTTGTTTGGTTGCATAACGCCACTGTAAAGCTTCTAATAATTTCATGTATTTACCTATAATATTTGAATGTGAATATTTTTAATTCTTTAAGCGTATAAACTTGCCAACATTGATTTGAGTGATTGGCTTTGACGACCTAAAAGTTGTTCTAAATCTTGGCTTTGAACTTCATACTGTTGATGTTTAATATCTACGACTGTGCCATGTGTGAGATAGATCAGAAATTCGGGCAAACCGATTCTTTTTAACAACTGTTGATAGGCTTCTTCAGTGAGATCGTGATATTCCACTGGTATTGTTTTGAGTTGACTTAGCTCATCAGCAATAACTTGATAACTATAAGCTTGGCTGCCGACTAACTCATAGACCTTATTCTCATGATCATTTTGAATTAAGGCATTTGCTATTGCTTCTCCTAACTCAGCTCTTAGCACATAAGGCACTTTTCCGGCACCCCCAGAGAGCTGGATGCCTGTATCGATGACCCGTTCACCGATAATTTGTGGAATCGCTTCTGCATACATGGTGTTGCGTAGGAGTGTATATTTCAGTCCGCTTGCTTTGAGGTAATCTTCAGTTTGAAAATGACTGATCATCAAATCCTTCACCGCTGAATTTTCGATATTTTGAATGGACAAACCTGTGTAATACACATGTTGAACACCTGCTTCAAGCGCAGCGTCGATGACATTCTTATGTTGTTCAAAGCGATTCATTTCCATCGTTGAAATGAGAAGTAGCTTGTCGATACCCTGAAAGGCTTTGATCAAACTTTCAGGTTGATTGAAATCTCCTTCACGGACTTCAATATGTTCGTTGACATAAGGTTTGGCTTTTTCTAAGTTTCTCGCTAATACAGCAAATTCATTGTTTTGTAGCTGTTGCTTTAATTGTTGCACTACACTTCGCCCTAAATGGCCAGTAGCACCAGTAACTAAAATCATTCAATAACCTTGGATTATTTTTGCAATGATGTAATTTATAGGCGAGTTAAAAAACGAGATCACTATACTGTTGTATAGTGAATTTAGGATTTCATTTGATTAAATTTTATGACGAGATGGGAGGATAGATGGCTGATTTTATGAAAGAGAATGCTGAAACATTAAGCGAAGATGACCAATGTAATTTGATGTTTATTGTGGCGCTTAAAAATGCCATGAACGTCATTAATGGCAAATGGAAACTTGCGATTGTTGCAACCATGATTAAACAGCCACGCCGTTTTAATGAGATTGAACGTCTGCTGCAAGGCATTACACCAAGAATGATTTCTAAAGAGCTCAAAGAACTTGAATTGAACAATGTTGTTGAAAAAATTGAGTCTCTTGATGAAACCACGGGTAAAACGACTTCAATGTATGATCTTACGCCATCAGGTCGGAGATTAGAAAAGTTGATGGTGCAAATGGCGGTTTGGGGACAAGAGCATAAAGAGAGTTTGAAATAATTATATTTTTTTATTGATCGAATCAAGGCGGTCTAAGTCTAAGACCAGTACCACAATTTTTGCATCGATGACTTGATAGACCAAGCAATAGCCTGCCGATCTCAATTTCACTTTATAAAGATCAATTGGGCTACTGAGCTCATTTTTATAGAGTATTGGTAATTTTTATCAATTTGAAAAGAAATAAATTACTGCTAAATTAGTCACCAAATATAGGGACTTTTTATGACAGAAAAATTATATTACTGGGCTGAAAATTTAGAAGGTTACAGTTCAGATAATGATACAGAAACCGATAATGAAGAAGTAATAGAAATAAAACGTCTTAATTTTTTCATTGGTAAGAATAATGCAGGAAAAAGTAGATTTTTAAGAAATCTATTTATTAGTAATTATCCTAGTGGATTTTATAACTTACAAAAATTGGTCAAGAATTTAAAAATTTTAAAGACACGTTTACCTAATTTAGAAACACAGTTTGGATATAGTTCAAGCTATTCCAATATTAAACATAATTATAAAGATCTAATTCAAGATTTGGAAAATAATAAAGTAAATCAGTTAATCTATTTAAATTCTTCCATTAAAGGATTTTTAGAAAGAGATAATAATTTAAAAGGATTTTTTGAGGATTATAGTCTTTTCGAGATAAGTGATGAAGAAATTGTAAAAATTTCTGGTTGTTTTTTAAATAGATTTTATATCCCTATTCTACGTGGAATGCGTCCGGTCACTAACCAAGAAAACAAACAACCATACATCGAACGTGCTCAAAAAGATTATTTCCCCAATAGAGATAAATTTAATTCTAAAAACATTATTACAGGTGAATGCCTATACCATGAACTTAAAATTCATTTGCTAGGTGAGCCTGAACAACGCGAATTAATTAAAAGCTATGAAGAAAAATTAAGCCAATATTTCTTTGATAACGAAGCTGTTTCATTGATTCCTAAACATGATCAAGACGTTGTGAATATTAAAATTGGTAAAGATAAACAATTTGCTATATCTCAATTAGGTGATGGTCTGCAACAAGCCATCATTTTGACTTATGAAGCATTTATCAACAAAGATAAAACACATGCTTTCTTTATAGAAGAACCAGAACTTCATATGCATGCAGGTATGGTTCGTCAACTCATGAATTTTTACTTAAATGAAACGCCACATTATTACTTTTTTACCACACACTCGAATCATCTTTTAGATATGGCAGATGAATCAGACCAAGTCATGATTCAAAAATTTGTGAAGCAACCTAAAGAAGATAACTCGAGCGAATTCGAGTTTAAGATTTATCGTTGTGACCGAGATCGTGACTTACTTGCTTCTCTCGGTGTACGTCCTTCTTCGGTTTATTTGGCAAACTGTACTATTTGGGTAGAGGGTATTACAGATCGGCTGTATATCACTAAATATATGCAGAAATATTTAGAAGTTTTAAAACAAGAAGAAGCCTTATTCGTTGAAAGAAAACCTAATAAATTAGATTTATATAAATTTCGCTCATCAGATATTCAACGGCTAATGCCGAATTATCACTACACTTTTGTAGAATATGCAGGTAGCAACTTAACGCATTGGGACTTCAGAGATAAATTTACTGATCATTTAGATGATCGCGGTTTAAATGCTCTCTTAACAACAAGTAGCGTCTTACTTATTGCAGATGGTGATATCAAAAATAAAAGTAACAGAGCTGAAATTCTAGAAGAAAATCTTGGTGAAAAATTTTTACTTTTAAAATGTAAAGAAACTGAGAATACCCTTCCATCAAACATTATTTACCATGCTTGCCGTATTAAATTTTTAGGCTTAAAGGATGCTTTTCAGGATAATGAGCTAAAAAGAAATATCCTTTCCAATCATCCATCCATAGATGGCATGCAAGCAGATACAAAAAAAGGTTTCGACATTTTAAAGCTAAATATTTCTAAAAATTATTTCCATGCTAAAAATGGAATTGGAAAAATTATCGATGATCAAATTAAAGATGGTGATCCTAAAACTGACGATGGCAAACCTAAAAAATGTTTTTCCGATCAATCAGGCACTATTAAAGAAAAACTTAAATTTTGTCGCTTAGTTCTAACAGTTATGGATCATGTTGAATGGGAATTAACTGATTCTGCTAAAGAATTATGTGAGAAAATATTCGAACACATTATATCGGAAAATCCTTTACCAAATAAAAAGACCGCCTAAGCGGTCTTTTTATTTCTATTTCATCAAGCCACTGGAGCCAACGTAAACAATACCTGTCCCGTTTTCACCGTTTGCCCTTTTTCAATGGTAATCGCTTCAACCTTCATACGCTCAGGCGCAATAATCGGAATCTCGATCTTCATTGCTTCAATCACCGCAAGCGTTGCACCTTCTTCCACAATATCCCCTGACTGACATTCAATTTTCCAAATTGAACCCGGCATATGCGATTCCACCGCACAGCCCCCTTCAGGCACTTCTACGCCTTCACCATCATCCACAGCATCTAAACTTTCAGAGACATATTCTGCAAGTCCTGCCTCATGCCAGCGACGGCGTTCAGCATCAAAGTTCGCTTGTTGCACAGCCTTAAATGCTGAAATCGATGCTTGGTTTTCAGTTAAGAAGTCGTTGTACTCTTTTAAGTTCAACACGCCTTCTTCAATACGCAATTTTAAGCGACCTGCTTTAAAGTCCTCACGCATGTGCATCAGTTCAGTTTCAGAGACTTCATAGAATTTAATTTGGTCAAAGAATCGTAGTAACCATGGCTTACCTTGCTCAAAGTCAGCATTTTTACGATAACGTGACCACATTTGCGTAGTACGACCAACAAACTGATAGCCCCCCGGACCTTCCATGCCATAGACACACATATAGGCACCGCCAATGCCGACAGCATTTTCAGGGGTCCAAGTCCGTGCAGGGTTATATTTAGTAGTGACTAAACGCTGACGTGGATCAAGTGGTGTTGCTACAGGTGCTCCCAAATACACATCGCCTAAGCCCATCACCAAATAACTTGCGTTATAGACGACATCTTTTACGGCTTGTTTGTCTTTTAAGCCATTAATGCGACGAATAAATTCGATATTGTCCGGACACCACGGTGCATCTGGACGAACGGTTTGCATATAGCGCTCGGTGGCAAGTTGCGTTTGTGAATCTTCCCAAGCCAGTGGTAAATATACAGTCCGTGATGGGACTTGCATCTCGGTCACATCAGGCAATTCAGCTTCAGCCACTTGCAATAAACGCAGTAAATCAAGCTGATCGAGTTTGATCGAGTCAAAATGGATTTGTAGCGAACGAATACCCGGTGTTAGGTCAATAATGCCCTGAATATTCTGTTTTTGAACCCATTGCATGAGGGCATGAATACGGAAACGTAAGTTTAGATCAAGCACCAACTCGCCATATTCAACCAACATATAGTTATTGCCGGCAGGACGATACACCACATCAGGCGCACCATTTTCACCTTTTAAGGTATCGAGAACCGCATTTTTTAGAGTTGCGAGTTCAGGATAGAACGACTCATCAAATGCCACCGCTTCTGTATCTGAAGCTTCTAATTGCGCATGATATTTTTCATTTAAAAGTTTGGCTTGGTGATAGCTTACAGGGACAAATTTCACTTTGTCACCGGCTTTAAGCTGACCGAGTTTCCATAGTTCAGAATGAATCACCACTGCAGGACAAACGAAACCACCGAGACTTGGACCATCTGGACCCAAGATAATTGGCATGTCACCGGTAAAGTCGATGGCACCAATGGCATAGGCATTGTCATGAATGTTGGATGGATGCAGACCTGCTTCACCACCGTCGATACGCGCCCATTCAGGTTTTGGACCAATTAAACGGATACCGGTCCGGCTTGAGTTAAAGTGAATCTCAAAGGTATTGGCAAAGAAGGTATCAATATCATTTTTGGTGAAGAAATCAGGCGCACCATGTGGGCCGTACATCACCGCAATTTCCCATTCATGGCTAAATGAAGGCACTTGTTCAGGTGCAAGAGCTTTAATTTCATCGCTTGTGAATGCTGTAATTGGGAGCATATCGCCAATCAGTAAGTTACGCCCGGCATGACCACCAAACTGACCCAAGGTAAAGGTTGATTGTGAACCTAAATATTCAGGTACATTTAGCCCGCCTTTGATGCCGATATAGGTGCGGCAACCTGTTGTAATTTTGCCACATTTTAAAATCTGACCTTTACGCACATTGATGGTTTGCCACATTGGCACAGCTTCGCCATCTAGTGTTGATGGCATATCGCCACCGGCAAGCACAATTTGACTGTCACAATGGAATTTTAACGTTGGACCTTGTAGCGTACATTCTAAGCCTGCAGTGTTATACGCATTGCCAAGCAATTGGTTCGCAACATTGAGTGATAATGGATCAATCGCACCTGATGGTGGCACACCAACATCCCAGTAGCCCAAACGTCCTGTAACATCTTGCACAGCAGTTTGAATGCCAGCTTGTAACACTTCAATCTTTTGGGTTTTCCACTCAAAAGTATTTAAAAAGCGTGTAGTTTGTGTGCCGGCTTTAAATACCTCACAGTCGATAATGTTTTGTAAATATTCAAGATTGGTTTCAATCCCTGCAACTGAGGTTTTCGCCAAAGTATCGGTCATAGCTTGAATCGCAGAAGCACGATCATCCGCAGTCACAATAATCTTCGCAATCATCGGGTCATAGAATGACGATACATTGGAACCTGTTTCTACCCATGTTTCATTTCGGGCATTGTCATCAAACTCAACATGGGTGAGTAAGCCTGCACTAGGTTGGAAATTCTTGATTGGGTCTTCAGCGTACAAACGTACTTGAATCGAATGCCCTTTCGATTCGAGTTTTTCAATTGGTGCAGTCCAATCACCGCTGGCTAATGTCACCATCCATTCCACCAAGTCAACACCAAAGACTTGCTCGGTCACGCCATGTTCCACTTGTAGACGGGTATTCACTTCCAAGAAATAGAATTCTTGTGTATCGGTATCCATCACAAATTCAACCGTACCCGCAGAACGGTAATTTACCGACTGCATCAGTTGAATGGCAACATTTTGGATGTAGGCACGCTGTTCATCATTGATATGCGGTGCAGGCGTTTCCTCAATTACTTTTTGGTTACGACGCTGTACTGAACAATCACGCTCACCGAGTGCGATCACCTGACCTTGACCATCGCCAAAAATTTGCACTTCGATATGACGGGCATTTTGCACAAATTTCTCTAAGTACAAACCGGCATCTTTAAAGTTGGCTTGGGCTAAATAAGACACGGTTGCATAAGCATCTTTCAGTTCAGCTTCATTCCAGACCAAGCGCATGCCGATCCCACCGCCACCGGCCGTACTTTTCAGCATCACAGGATAACCAATACGATTCGCTTCCGTTAAGGCTTCAGCTTCATCTGCAAGTAATTGACTACCCGGTAATAATGGCACATTGGCTTGAATCGCAAGCTCACGCGCCGTGTGTTTCAGACCAAAGGCACGCATCTGCGCAGAATTTGGTCCAATAAAAGCAATACCCTGTGATTCACATAGGTCGCAGAATTCAGCATTTTCAGACAAGAAGCCATAACCTGGATGAATGGCTTGTGCTCCGGTTTGTTTAGCAACCTCTAAGATTTTTTCAACGTTTAAGTAGCTTTGGCTGGCTGGTGCTTCACCGATATACACCGCTTCATCCGCTAAAGTCACATGCAGTGAATCACGATCGGCCTCTGAATAGACTGCAACTGATTGGATACCGAGTTTTTTAAGGGTACGAATGACACGACACGCAATTGCACCACGGTTGGCGATCAAAACTTTATTCAATCCATATTTTTTAGTCATGGTTATGCGTCCTCGCCTTCACGGATGATCAATTGAATTTTGGTTGGGTTATAGGCATTACAAGGATTATTCAGTTGTGGGCAGTTGGAGATCAGCACGATTAAATCCATTTCCGCTTTAATTTCCACATATTTACCCGGTGCAGAAATACCATCATCAAACTTTAGATGCCCCTCAGAGGTCACGGGCACATTCATAAAAAAGTTAATATTTGGACCGATGTGGCGCACGTTTAAGCCATGTTTTTTGGCAATTGGATGCTGAGACAATGCAATCATGAAATTGTTACGGCAACTGTGCATTGGATATTTGTCATGTGCATAACGAACGGTGTTACTTTCACATGAACAAGCACCGCCTAAAGTGTCATGGCGACCGCAGTTATCATCATGGATGGTGGCAATTTTGTTGCCAAAGTTGGTGTATAGAGCTGTGCCTTTTTCTAAATAGATTTGTTGATTAATCGCTAAGGTATCAGTTGCGCTATAACGCTCTTCAGGGTTTGATGCCGAGATAAACAGCGTATCCACCGCTTGGTTGCCTTCTAAATCCACAATACGGAAATACTGTCCTTTTTTGACTTCGCACATCCATGCTTCACCGGCAGGACAAACTTCGCTTAAAACTGATTTTTCTAATTTCACTAATGCAGTCATGTTGTATCCCCCAATTAAGCGCTGAGTGCGTAGTAACGATTATTGTTTTGAAATGCACGCTGATTTTGCGGGCATGAATCACGACATACATCGCTGTCGCTTAAAGGAAGTGCTTTGTATAAAGACAATTGAACATCGGCAGGCGCATATTCCGTGCTGTTATCTAAAGCATGCGGTGCGGATGATAAGAACACTAAGCAATCCATTTCAAAGCGCAGTTCAATCACTTGATCAGTATTGTCAGATGCCACATAACTGAGGTTGCCATTGTCATCTGGTTGAACTTTGGAAAACAGATTTAAAGTACTGCTAAGGTCTGTTGCGGATAAGCCGAATTTGGTCATTTCAAGCAGTAAAGAATCTTTGCCGTTACGGTACATGTCGTTGCGTACATCTTGAAAGGTTTTTGAACCAAATTGTTGTTCAATTTGTTGTGCGGTACTTGGTGCACAAAATGCATCATTCCAGCCATGGTCATCTTTGACGATAGAGATCATCGCGCGACCAAGGTCAGATGCAAGGATATGTCCTGTACTTAAAAATGCCGTATGTTGCCCTTTTAAGCTGTCTGGCATGTTGTAGCGTTCGAGCTTATCTTCGCTATTGATGCAGTACAGTGCCACATTGGCATTTTTACCTAAGGCTTTGAGTTGTAATACTGCGCCACGCTGAATACGTGCTGACCAATGGTGTCCACCCGGTAAACGTTCCGTCCAAAGGACTTGATCTTCGTGATAAGTTATTGTGCTCATATGCATCCATCCCAATCTTCTACGGTTTACCTCCCGGGCTTTTATCCCTCCGTGTAGCTTGAGCTTGCAACTTAAGCCGTGAACTCTCGGTCGCAGACATACATGATTGTTCATGTATCGGAACCCTAGATCACTTTATGATGATGTAGATAGATGCAAAGGCTATGCCAAAGTAATACTTTTTTGTATTTTAGTATTACTATCGCTTGATATATAACATTTCTCTTAGAGCTGATTGTATTGAACAGAATTTAATTCAAGTAAACCTGTTGAATCAGTCGGAGTAAAGAATACTCGGTAAGCACCGAAATTAACCTGCGTGCAATTTTCTTGTGCAAAGAAAAAAGCTAACACATGATTCTATTTTGTTTGTTTTGAGCGGTTATTTTCTGATTGCTTAAGTAGGTTTAGACTCTGATTGATATCACGCACAGTGATTAACTTAAAAATCATAACTAAGCTTCCAAGTGCTACGGACAAAAGAAATACAAGTAAAATGATTAAAGTCATCCCTGTGTTTAATGCGCTATCTGAGGTATAACGAGCTAAAAACCAAGTAAAATTTGAAAATATAAAAAAAGCTAAGGAACCGGTGACGGTATATAGAGCACCATACGCTAACCCTTTAAAGACTAATTCCCGTTCTGAATAAATACATTGAATTTCTCCATTTTCAACTTTAAAAAATTTCCATGTAGTGCGAAGGGACTTCACTAAGTAAAAATAGTAATCTGCATATTTGCGTATAAGTATATCGGTTAAAAATGAAGGAATCTCGACACCGCCATTAAGTTGATCACTGGCAATTTTCTTCAAAAAAGGATCTATTGTTTTATTCGGGCTTACAGAGATAAATTCACGAATGTAAAAAGATGCAGCCTCATATAAATTTTTATTTTCATTAAAACTTTTCAGACTCACAAAATACGTTTTTCGACCGTAAAAGACAGCAACGATACCTATAAGCGTCGTACAGATAATCGAAAATAAGCTGAGATAGTCTGAAACTGAAAATGAAGGTATGAGTTGTATCATGGATATAATCTTAAATTTATAATGAATTGAGTTTTATAATTAAAAAAAACACTTAGATAAATGACCAAAATGGTGGGCAATGGGCTGAGATCAAATCGTTTACTGTCTACAAACAGATGATGAGTCCAATGTATCGATGTCAGACATCACTCTTAGTTAAAAAAGTATAATCTAAAGCAAAAAATTCGTCTTCATACAAATAATAGCGACTATCTAATTTTCATCTTAACTTTGCTCATTATTAATATGAAGATTCATTCGAGGTTCAATCTTCACTTTATTCAGAATGATTAAACTTTCTTACATGTAATAAAGTTTTCTTGATTCTGAAAATTTAGCTAATTTTTTTAAAAATGAATCGAAATAATCTTTTTCCTTATCTTCAGTTCGAAAACCTGCATATAAAGTACGCCTTAACCCCTCTGGTGCAACGCAATCTAGGCGACGTGAAGTGACCCACCCTTTGGTTTCATATTCGTTTACCACCCAATCTGGTAAAGCTGCGATTCCACGCCCACTTGCGACTAACTGAATCAGCATCTGGGTCAGATCTGTGGTTCGAATATTTTTTGGAAGAATATTTGCAGGAATGAACAACTTCGACATGATATCTAAACGATGTTTGTCTACTGGAAATGTAATCAGCGTTTCATCAGCTAAATCTTGAACAGTAATGTTTTTTGCACGTACCAAAGGATGTGTTGTAGATAAAACAAGTCGTGATTCATATTCAAATACTGGGAAATATTCAACTCCCTTTAATGCAATTGGGTCTGCAGTAATCAACAAATCAAATTCGCCATTTTGTAGCAATTCATGAGGATTTGCTTCAAACCCTGATGCGAAATCTAAATCAACATCAGGATATTGGTTTCGATACTGATTTAATATCGGCATGAGCCAATCAAAACAACTATGGCATTCTGAAGAAAATGTAATTCTACCAGTTTGCCCATGGATAATACGCGTGATATCGCTTTGAGCAATCTGAACTTGCGGTAAAATTTCATCCGCTAACTGCAACAGTCTTAAGCCAACATTAGAAAAAGTAATTGGTCTCGTCTTGCGGTTGACGACTTCAACCCCCATCCACTGATCAAGCTCACGTAACTGATGAGATACGGCTGAAGGTGTAATGCAGAGATCACTCGCTGCAGCGACTAAAGAGCCATGCTCTCTCAAAGCCAATAGCATTTTCAAATGTTTTAGTTCGATCATATGGGAAAAAACTCAAATCATGATCCCTCTAGGGACATATTAAAATCTTCGCTTTAGCCCACATTAAGTGAGCTATCTAGGCTGATAAGACATTTGGGTGAAATTAAATCAATCCTTTTACAAGGAAGATACTTCCTATGATAACCAACAAGACAGCGAAACATTTCTTTAACATTGCTGGCGATAAGGCATGTGCAGTTTTGGCACCAAATTTTGCTGTTATAAAACTCATCACACTAATGCCAATGAAAGCATAAATATGAACATACCCGATGGTATTCGGCACATTGATCTCAGCAGTCATACCAAAAACCATAAACCCTATAGCACCAGCTAGAGCTATTGGTAATCCACAAGCAGCAGATGTACCGACAGACTTTTGCATCACCACCCCATAACGATTCAGATATGGAACGGTCAGACTACCACCACCTATCCCAAAGAGTGCAGATGCAATCCCAATGACACTACCTGCTGCAACTTGCTGACTTGATGAAGGAAGAGCCATTGTTGAATTCATTGCTTTGTTCGCGCCTGTAAACATAGTATACGCCACCCAAATCAAAAATAAGCCGACCATGATTTGAAGATGTAATCCCGGTAACAAACCAGCAATTCCAGCACCTGCAAAACAGCCGATGGCCATGGGTAGAGCTAAATTTTTAAATACAGGCCATAGCACAGCACCATTTTTATGGTGTGCCATTAATGAGCTAATCGAAGTGACAACGATTGTTGCTAAAGATGTACCTAGTGCCAGATGCATAATGACATCAGGATCATAACCCATTTGGGTAAAGACAATAAAAAGTAGTGGCACAATAATCGTACCACCGCCTACACCAAACAGCCCAGCCGCAAAACCAGCAAATGCACCGATGATTAAAAAGGTTATAAGTTCCACAATAGACTAACTTTTAAAAAGATGAAGGGATTAAGGGGTTGAGTTAAGCGTGTTCCAACTGACCCACTTGATGATAAGCACGGTTAAAGTACACCAAACTTTCTTCTTGATTACTTTGCTTTACTGCAGTCACCCGGCATAAAAAAATACTATGTGTACCGACTTGTTGAATATTCTCAATCTCGCAATCAAAACTGACTAAAGCATCTTCTAAAATCGGCGACCCAGTTTTTAAATCAATCCAATCACCTAGTCTGAAGCGATCTTCTGAGCTGAGTTTGCTTGAAGCAAAAGCATTCGAAAGCTGTTCATGCTGAGTACTCAGTACGTTTACAGCTAAGATTTTATTTTCAACAAAATGTACATGTGAACGAGAGGACTGATTCATACAGACTAATAGTGTTGGCGGAGTATCTGTGACACTACATACCGCAGATGCAGTAAAGCCATGCATCCCTGCTTCGCCTGTGGTTGTAATCACATTTACCGCAGTTGTAAGTAAAGACATTGCATTTCTAAAGTCTGTTGCTTCAATCATCTCTTTCATCTCAAATATACATATGACGTGTCGTACATTAGACAGAACAAATGATCTTGCGACGATTTGCCCTGATTAATACAAGACTACGTTTGATTAAGCTTCTAGCTCTTTACGGACAATGGCAGCTCCAGCACTTAAAGCCTCAAGCTTGCCACGTGCCACTTGACGAGAGAGCGGCGTCATACCACAGTTCGTTGATGGATAAAGCTTATCCGCGTCCACAAATTGCAAAGCTTTACGCAGGGTATTCGCGACTTCTACTGCGGTTTCAACTTGATTAGTTGCCACATCAATTGCACCGACCATGACTTTCTTACCACGAATCAATTCAATCAAATCCATTGGCACACGTGAGTTTTGGCATTCAAGCGAAATAATATCGAGCTTAGATTGTTGTAGCTTCGGAAATGACTCTTCGTATTGGCGCCATTCATTACCCAAAGTTTGTTTCCAATCGGTATTGGCTTTAATACCGTAACCGTAGCAAATATGAACCGCAGTTTCACATTTTAAACCTTCAAGTGCACGCTCTAGGGTTGGTACCCCCCAATCATTTACTTCATCGAAGAATACGTTAAACGCCGGTTCATCGAATTGGATAATATCCACGCCTGCTGCTTCAAGCTCTAAAGCTTCTTGGTTTAAAATTTTGGCAAATTCCCAAGCCAATTTTTCACGGCTCTTGTAGTGACCATCAAATAAAGTATCAATCATGGTCATTGGACCAGGCAACGCCCATTTAATTGGCTGATTGGTTTGGCTACGCAAGAATTTCGCATCGTCTACAAATACTGCTTGTTTACGAGAAACTTCGCCCACAACAGAAGGTACACTTGCATCATAACGATTACGAATACGCATGGTTTCACGCTTTTCGAAATCCACACCTTCAAGATGCTCAATAAATGTAGTGACGAAGTGCTGACGGGTTTGTTCACCATCACTCACGATATCAATACCAGCAGTGACTTGCTCATGTAATGATAATTTCAATGCATCACGTTTTGCCTCAAGAAGCTCTTCCCCTTCGAGTTTCCATGCAGACCATAGTTTTTCAGGCTCAGCTAACCAAGATGGTTTCGGTGAACTACCCGCAGTTGAAGTTGGGAGTAATAATTTCGGTGGTGTAAGTGCCATGTCTAATCTTCTTTCTCTAAATTCGTGAATCTGTATATCAATTGGATGTTTTAAGCAGCTGTTTCGACTTCGAAATTTTCAGCCCATTTATTTAAAATGTCTTGATAAGGCTTAATGAAATTTTCTTCTGTCCATTTACCTTGTTTGACTGCTAACTCAGCACGTTCTACACGGTCATAAACAATACGAGTTAGTGAGTAGTCGCCATAGCTTAAGCTTGGTTTATATTCCACGCCTGCAGGAGAATTGGTGTTGTAGATTTCAGGTCGATAGATGCGTTGGAAACTTTCCATGGTCGCAATCGCACTGATCAATTCAAAATCAGTGTAATCACGAAGTAAATCTCCAGCGAAATAGAATGCGAGTGGTGCGTTACCACCTTCAGGTTTGAAATAACGTACACGTAAGCCCATTTTGGCAAAATATTCATCGGTACGTGAATATTCATCATTTTTGTATTCCACACCTAAAATAGGATGTACATTGGATGTACGATAATAGGTTTTAGAGGTTGAAACACTTAAGCAAATTACCGGTTCTTTGTTGAATTCTGCTTTAAATACTGCTGAATTCACCAGATGTTTATACAATTTGCCATGTAGATTACCAAAATCTTCAGGTTTTTCACCCACGCCACAACCCAACTGAGGCAATACCACACTGAAGTCATAATCACGCACATAAGATGAGAAGCTATTGCCAATCATACCTTCAATACGTTCACCTGTTTGGTGGTCAATCACCACACTTTTCAGTGTTTCAATAAATGGGAAAGTTTGTCCATTGCCTTCGATATCAATTTCTGCAGAAATGATGTCGATCTCAAGTGAATAGCGATCACCTTTAGGATTATCGACAGTCGCCAAGCTATTAAAACGGTTGTTGATCATCGCAAGTGTACGGCGCAGATTTTCCTGACGACTTTCACCACGAGCCAAATTAGCAAAGTTTGTAGTCAAACGTGTACTTTCTGCTGGCGTATAGTTTTCATCAAAACGGATACGTTTAATTGAACACTCAAATGCTGTACTCATGGAGATTGCCACCTAAAATTTTATAAAAAACTAAATTTCTGAATGGCTGTATTTAAACGTGAATAATAAAGTGAGTAAAACGATATAAATTCAACTTAAGATGAGAATCCCTCATGTTAAAGCATATTCGCTATTTCAAAGCGATTTAGAATAGATGAGCTAACTTATCCATGCAGTTAATGAGTAGATCACTGGTATACGGATGCGATTCCGTTCACTCAAATGGTGCTCAAGTGAATTTATCTCAACCTAACCTTAGAAAATATCAGCTTATTAGAGGTTTAATTATCAACTCAATCTTTAAAATATAGGGTTTAAATTTAAACCTATATAACCATGTCAAACAAACTTGAACGTCAAAAACTGTCTCTCCCAGCAGGTCACGACAAACTTCTACTTCATTCCTGCTGTGCACCATGCTCGGGTGAAGTGATGGAAACCCTGATTGAATCAGGCATCAACTTTTCGATCTTTTTTTATAACCCCAATATTCATCCTGTCAAAGAATATGAAATTCGTAAAGAAGAAAATATTCGCTTTGCCGAAAAACATAACATTCCTTTTATCGACTGTGATTACGATACAGACAATTGGTTTGCACGCGCCAAAGGTATGGAAAATGAACCTGAAAAAGGCATTCGTTGTACTATGTGTTTTGACATGCGTTTTGAACGTACAGCTTTATATGCAGCTGAAAATGGCTTCAGTCTAATAAGTAGTTCGCTTGGTATTTCCCGTTGGAAAGATATGAAGCAAATCAACGACTGTGGTCATCGTTCAGCTTCACATTATGAAGGGATAACTTATTGGGATTACAACTGGCGTAAGAATGGTGGTGCTGTGCGTATGCTCGAAATCAGCAAAAAAGAGGAGTTTTACCAACAGGAATATTGTGGTTGCGTCTATTCCTTACGTGATACTAATCGTTGGCGTATGAGCCAAGGGCGTGATCGCATCAAAATAGGTGTGAAATTCTATTCAAATGCTCTGGATGATCTAGACTGATTACTTCAGTATTTAGCTATAATCTATATAAATAATTAAGCTTATGGCTAAATTTCAAAATTGTTGATCAGATTTTATAGTTTTTAACATATGAATGGTATTGTAAGTTTTTAACCACTCACGTTTAATCACTTCGAAACCTTGTAAACGCCAAAATTGCTCCGCTGCAGGTAAAAAGGGATGTGTATGCAAATACAAGGTTTCTATGCCGTGTTGCTCGGCATGTGTAAATAATAACTGACACAGTTGCGTGGCAATGCCTTGTCGACGATATTCAGGCAGTACAAAAAGTTTGACCACCTCAACAGCACCTTCAGCAATATCCAAATCAAAACGTCCGTCATAGGCACGGTAAGCAAGCGTTGCAATAATTTTGGCTTGATTTTTGACCACGATAAAACAGCCTAAAGGACTGTCCACATAGTACTGCTCAAACTGGGCAATATCTTTTGGAATACAAGCACCATACAGTTCTGGAAATAAAAGCTGCCGTGAATCTAAAGCAAATTGAATGACAGATTGATCAGCGGATTGCAGTGTTTCATAGGATAAATTCATTTTACAACCAAGAATGATCAGGGATAACAATGGTCTTGTCTTGAATCATGGCTTCATGAAACTCCACATCGTAGACGCTTTTTAAAAATTTCGGATCGGTGAGACGCGCTTTTGAATCAGGGCGAATCACTTCATGTTCACGCATAAAGAACAAATGATCGGCAAATAAAAATGCCAAATTCGGGTCATGCATAATGGCGATCACAGTAAAATTCTGCCGTGACAATTGACGCAGTTTTTTCATCAAATAAGATTGATAATAGACATCCAAATGATTGGTCGGCTCATCTAATAAAATCACTTTTGGTGCTTGCACCAAAATACGGGCAATCATCACCAATTGACGCTCTCCGCCTGACAGCTCGGTATAAGGGCGTTCTTTTAAATGTTCGATATCGAGATCAATTAAAGCCTGATCGACCATATCCCAATCTTGTTTAGATGGACGAAATCGACTAAATGCAGCCCGACCTGTAATCACCACATCTTTAACTAAAAATGGGAAAACCGTTTTATGGAACTGCGGTAAAAATCCAAGTAGCGCGGCCCTTTCTTTACCTTTTATGTTTTCTAAAGCTCGACCTGCATAAAGTACTTGCCCATCTGTGGTCTGTTCTAAACCTGCCATCAGTTTAAATAGGGTAGATTTGCCACAACCATTGCGACCTAAAATCACCGAGAACTGATGGGCTGGAAATTCAAGCTGAATATTTTTTAACACGTGTTTATGCCCATAGGCATAGTTCAACTGTTCAATATGAATCATGCCCAAGCCGTCCTTTGTGTTTTGATTAATAATAAGAAAAATGGCGCACCGAGGAGCATGGTGAAAATGCCGATTGGAATTTCAAAGCTCAGTAAAACTCGTGAAAAATTATCAATCAGCAGTAAAAAACTACCGCCTAGAATCATGTTGGCAGGAATACTGTAGCGGTGGTCAGGGCCGACCAGCATGCGCACAATATGCGGCATAAATAGTCCGTATAGACTGATAATGCCTGCGGCAGCTACTGAAGTGGAGGTGCATAGCGTCACCAATACAATCAGTATGAGTTGCTCCCACTTCGGATTCACCCCCACAGCTTGTGCTTCATCAGCTCCCAATGCCATCAGATTCAAGCGCCAACGCATGGCGTATAAGCCCATTAAAGCCACCGTAATCGGCACAACCGCATATTGGACTTTCTGCCACGATGCCTGATGTAAATTCCCCATGGTCCACTGCACGATCGCTTGTAATTTAAAAGGATCACTTAAATATTGAATAATGGTCAGTCCTGCTAAAAACAGACCTGAAACAATCATGCCGGATAAAATCACCATCACCAATGAAGTTTGGCTTTCATGCTTTTGCTGGGCAAACACATAGGTTAATGCCACTGCACATACGCCAAAAATAAACGCCGATAAATTGGGCGATAACCAACTCAAAGATAATGCTAAAGCCGCACCAAAGGCGGCACCTGAAGAAATCCCTAGCACATAGGAATCCACTAAGGGGTTGCGGAATAAAGCTTGCAATCCATTGCCGGCTGTTGCCAAAGCAGCACCGACCATAAAGGTCAATAAGATGCGTGGTAGGCGAATATTGAAGACAATATTTTGCATCAAGCTAAATTGTTGCGCATCAAAATACGCTGTACCCAACATCCACTGGATAAACCACAGTGCATAATCCCCTGCGCTTAATGTTTGACTCGGTCCTAGCAACAGCGACATAAAAATCAGTAGAATCGGCAATGGATAAAACCAGGTGTATTTCAATTTTGCCTTATTCATGACATCAACTCCTTGGCAATTTTCTGACCATAGAGTTTCTCTAAAATTTTGAGTTGCAAGGCTTCAACTGCTAAGTCTGAGGTGTCAGGGTAAATGTGATGATGCAGATAAATAGCAGTCACAAGAATTTTGATGGTATGTGGGTTATAGATAAATGCAGGGCTGAGATTAAACACTTTCTGTTGTTGTACTGCTTTTAGACCTTGCAATTCTTTACGCTGATAAATCAGGTTTGGGTCGGTATTCCACAGTACAATATTGTCAGGATTCCACTCAATCAACGTTTCTGGATTGACATTCGGTTGATTGGTCTCCGTTTTAACGACGTTGTAAGCCCCTGCCAATTCAATAAAATCATTGGTAATCGATTTACGGCCTGAGGTTGAATAAATTCGTCCACCTGACCATGCGTAATATATTGATTGCTTATATTTTTGCTTTGAGGTTTTGAGTGCCACTTCAGCCAGAAGCACATCTGAAAAATCCAGAATTTCTTTAGCCCGTTGCTCAGCACCTGTAAGCTGTGCAATTTCATACAGCTCTTCTTTCACCTGATCGTAAGTGCCTGATTCCATCACATAGACTGCAATACCAAATTGTCGAAGCAATTGAATGGTTTGTGTTTGCCCACTACCTAAAATCACCAAATCTGGCTTTAATAGCATTAAGCTTTCAATGTTGGTGGCATTTGAGCCTTGTGAAGGTGTAGCGAGTTGCTTATTGGCAATACGTGGATCCATTTTGGAATAAGCATTAAATAACAAGGTCTGTAAATAGACCTCAGCAGGAATCCCCACGACCTTTGCACCCTGCCCCAACATATATAGCCCGTCTAAACCTGATTCAAACAAGGACACAATACGCTGTGCTGGCTGAGCTAGGCAGACTTCGGTCTCTGAGCTATCAACCACACAGTGCGATGTTGGGCTTTGTATTTTTGCTGATATCGGTTGCTCTGTTGCCGTACAACCCAACAGTACACAGCTCAGTAAAAGGACAATAAATCTTTGCATTAGTATTGCCACTGTACCGATAACGCTGCTTTGATCGGCTCACCGGGTTGAATCCATACATGGCTATAACTGGATAGATAATATTCCTCGTTTAACAGATTATGAATATTCAGTTGATAGCGTAAATTTGGATTTGCTTGGTAATAAGCCCCAAGGTTCAATACGGTATAGGCAGGTAAGCTGAAACCATTAGCCGTATTGGTTGGGCTGTCTCCACTCCGTTGCCCGACATAATTGAGGTTGAAATTTAGACCTGCTGCATGTTGCGTATTTTGCCAAAGGTCATAACTTGCCATGACATGTGCACTATGTTTGGGTACGTTGCTCAGTGCTGAGCCTGCAGGTAACACATCATCTTTGCTGACTTTGGCATCCATATAGGCGTAGCCTGCTGACACCATCATCTGGTCATTGATACGATGGTTGAAGTCAATTTCGAGCCCTTTGCTTTTCACTTCACCAACCGCAGCTTCATAGTTTGGATCAATGGCATCCGTCATCAGGACATTTTTTTTGCTCATATCAAACAAGGCGATGCTAAGCATACTGTGATCTTGCCATTGGTATTTCGCGCCGATTTCATAGCTTTTCGCTGTTTCAGGTGCAAACGTCTCCCCTGTACGACCCATGCCATTATTCATGGAAAATGCTTCACCATAATTGCTATATACAGACAGTGCTGGTGTAGGACGGTAATTAAGGCCTATGCGTGGGCTAAACTTTTGTGCTGTACTCTGATCCTTGAACTGCGTGCGATGGTTGATGAAGCGCTGTTCGACACGATCGAATCGACCTCCGAATAACACATTCCATTGGTCATTAAAAAAGACCTGATCTTGTACATTCACAGCCATGTACTGCTGACGTTCATCCGAATCGGTATGTAAAGGCATCTCGGAACTAAATTGCCCATAAACGGGATGGTAAATGTTGATCCAATTGGGCTGAGCAGCCGAGTGATTGAGACGCAATTGACGTTGCATAAAGTCTAAACGTCCTGTTTCTGCACCGAGTACCCATTCATGCTGCACATGACCGAGTTGCAGTTGACCAAGTAATTCACCTTGTAGCAGAATATCCTCAGTCTGATAATCACGATGACGACGCTGACGCTCTAATGTTTCAAGGTCGGCCTGTAATTTGCGTGGTTCTGTTGAATAGCCAACCATCTGCGCATCTTTATAACTGATCGCAGCATTCATCTGCCATGCGTCATTGAACTGATGCTTTAATCGAACTTGATAGAGATTGTCTTTGACGCGCATATCATCATCAGAAGGCTCACCGGTAAAGGTCTTTGGATCCATCAATAACTGGTTATTTACAGCCGTGATACCACGGTCAAATGTGCCTAAATGCTGGGTAAATTCAGTGTCTAAATCCACTTGGGTATTTTCAGATAATTTCCACGAGAATTGCGGTGCGACAAATAAACGTTGGCTACTGACATGATCACGGAACGACTGATTATCCTCAATGGCAAAGGCCATTCGATACGCCAACGCATCGCTGATTGGCGCGGTCTGCTCTAGACTTAAACGATATTCATCTTGTGTTGTTCCACGAAGATTAAGCACTGTTTCAGGCGTCCATTGTGGTTTTTTTGTGGTGACATTCAATGCCCCACCGACCTCACCACGTCCATACAGTGCGGCACTGGGACCTTTTAAAAAATCCAGTGATTCAATATTCACCATATCTCGCGGTGCAGAAATGCCACGATTGACACTTAGCCCATTACGAATGGCATTCACCCCCATATTGGGATTGCCTTGGAATCCCCGGAATGAATAATTATCCCAAAAGCCCCCACCATAATTATTTTGATGCAATACCCCACTCACGATGCTAAGGGCTTGATCCATGCGCTGAATATCTTGCTGCTGAATGACATCTTGCGACAGATGACTTTTATTGAAAGGGATATCCAATAGATCATGCTGAAACTTGCTTAAAGCTTGAGATTGCTGTGTAGATTCTGAGGCTAAAGCTGTGCTGACATAAATCGTATCTAAGGTTTTGACCTGATCTGTTGCAATCACCTGATCATTTATACCAACCAAACTCATTAAAAAAACTACACGCGATTTCAAAAAAACTATCCTCATCTATACGCACAATATTGATGCATTTACAAATAGTGATTTCAAATTGGTGCACTATTCATAAAATTAATGCACTAAAACTAAGCGCAAGTTGTTCTAGCATCGCTGGATTAGTTTTGTGTACATTCTTGTATACAAGATATGGATTAGAAGCAAAAAAAATGCCAATTTTTGAAAATTGGCATTTTTTTAATAAATTATCCTAAACAGTTGAAAATATTTTAAGGGTAATTTTCTTCACGTCCTCAATACTATGTAAGACATGATGTTCTGCTAAATGGATCGCCCCATCAGCATCACGAGCTAAAATACATCTAAGTATTGCAGCATGATCTTGATAAGCATGCTGGATATCGAATTCACGCATGGCGCCTAGACTGAGCACAATTCGGATTTTTTCACTGATTTCATGATGAATCTTGGCGATTTGACGATTTCCTGCAGCTCTAACCAAGGCACAATGAAAATCTTCACTTTGCAGCACCAATGCTTGGGTGTTCTGGTTATAGTCCTGTTCGTCTACAAGCCATAATCGCTTTAAATTCTGTAATTCTTCAGATTGCTCATGATCCATTACGCATAAACGTTTAACAGCCTCTTTTTCCAAGATCATACGTAAATCAAAGAGCTCCTGATAAAAGGTAAAATCTAAAGGCTTAATTTCCCAACCACTGCGGAAATGCACATTCACATAGCCTTCTTGTTCAAGTCGATACAGTGCTTGCCGTGTTGGGGTACGGCTAACCTCATACTTTTCAGAAAGGTCCGTTTCAGTAAAACGTTGTCCAGGTTTGAGCTTAAAGCTAAAAATATCATCCTTTATTTGTTGATAAATCACATTAGCTAAATTGCCAGTGCCTGACTTAATGGGCGTTATGCTCATCCTTAATTCTCGTTTTACATCTATGTAATAAATAAATTATAGAGTCATCATGAGAATTTAAGAATCAGTAAATATTGATATATAGGAAAATAGATTAAATTTTGGCTTTTAGATTTATAGGATAATTTAATTTAAGCCCCTATATAACGCTAATTAATAATTGCATTTCAATACTATAAATCAACCCATACAAGAAATTGAAAAGACTTAAACTTTTCCCAAAAACCAATTTTTCCAAGAACTGGTTCCACGAACTTCAATGGGTACGGTTGCAATCAGGGTATCTTTTAAAACGTCAGTATGTCGTACGGCTTTGGCTAATCGGGCTTTTACAGAGTGAATGCATTCACGATCTCCAAACTCACATCGATCTAATGTGGTGCCACCGCAAGGACCATTTGCAAGTCCTTTAGGACATGTTTCAGGGCAAATATATAAAGTATCAGCCAATCTACATTGACCGCAATTTTCACAGCCCACAACCATATGTTTAGACGTAAATTCGGTTTTTAACAAAGTTTTTGATGCTAGCTCGTTATTCCAAAAGGACGCTTTAAAAATAAACTTACCTATACCTTTAGAGATTTTGGACTCAAAAAGGGCTTTATGCATGACATGCAAATGATGATATTTAATCAGCTGACCTAATGTCGGTTGACGTGCATCATAAGTTAATTCTGGAACAAACTCATTTCCAGTCTTAATCTGCCAAAGAGATTTCCAGCGTGCTTCTAGTTCCTCTAAATCATCATGTTGATATTGCTCAATATAATTTTGAAGAATCTTCTGTTCTTCTGACTTCTCGCATGCTGAAAGATGAACACCATTGAAACCTAAAAGCTTACACATCAATATTTGTATGGCACACCGCTTATACGCATTTTCAGCCAATCCATTCTGTTTTTCCTGAGCCAACACTCTCAACATATAAGGTGTAATCACAATACCAGCGACTTTATTTTTGACTATAAAATTGGCCCGTGCCAAGCTCAGTGGCATAACGCAAGCCAGTATTTTTTGTTTGTAATGGTAATGTTTTAGAAAAGACTTTATCTCTTTTAAGGCATCCATGTCATACCCTAATTGGGTAATAATAAAATCTGCGCCGGCTTTAACTTTTTTATGTAATTTTAAATATTGAGCATAATGCTCAGCCTCAGTATATTTAAAGGGATTAAATGCAACACCTATATTAAAGCCACCATAATTCTTTGCGGACATCACTGCATTAATCGATTCTAGATATCGGGTACGTTCAAATTGATCATCCCCATAACTATGCTCTTTAAGCTTATCACCAGTGATCAAAAGTAAATTTCTAATCTGAGCTGAACTAGCCTGATGAAGAAATAACTCAAAATCCTTAATATCACGACCTTTCCCTGAAAAATGCAAAACTTTATCGATTGATTTTGGATAATCCTGACTTGCTTCAAGGGGTGCCATATCGTGATCCGATTGGACACGATCGGCAATGGCTACAAAGGCTGGAAAGCCCGCTATATTATGCGTTATCTGTTGGCTTTTGGTTGAGGTTAAATACTCTACTAAAATACAGAATTTTTGAAGTTCTAAGTGTTGAAAAAAATTAAGCATGTGTCTTGATTGACCGATTTTTTTAGACTGCAATCATTGTCTAAATCCAAATGAATAGAATTCATGCACTTATTCAAAGATTAACAGAATTTATTAAATTAGATGTAACCCATTTCCAAGTTATCTATTAAATTTAAATAGCTTGGGAAAAATCGGCTTTTGAACAAGATTGTAGAACAATCATTAAAATCGATTAAATCAGGATATTCTATCTTTGAACTCTTTATTCCCTAAAGGTCATTATAAATAATTGATGATTTAAGCTGTTACCATTTGCTTACCAAAATTTAAAAAATAAAAAACCACTTACGATTAATGCGCGTAAGTGGTCGTTTTATTTGGTGGGCCCAGACGGATAACAACTAACACCTACCCTATTGTTTTTATTATACTAATTAATTTCAAAAAATTATGGGATACAAGTTAGGATACACAGTTTAATTGTTCATAATTTAATCGCTTAAATTTATTTTTACCAACAAACTCCCCCTTTGATAAACTCTGAGCCATAGTTAGACTGAATAACTAATTCAGTGTTAACTCACATTAAATGCTATAAACCCACTTGTGATTTCAGTAGTGATTATCAACATGTCGTAAATATGATATGCCTTGACCAAATACCCAATCAGAATTTTCATCAGTGAGTTCAATGAGATGTTCGCCAATTAATGCATGTCATCACAAAGTTTAACCTGATAATAACAACCAGGTTAAACTAATTCCAAATGAAGAGCAAGCTACGAGCATTTACCACATGCAGGGTAACGCTTGTTGAGCCATCTAACGTCGGTAAGATAGCTTCCCACTTTTTTGATATTGCTTCCCAAATAATCTCTTCATTTAATTACTCTCCAGCATAGATTATTTAGTATTGTATTTTCAGCTAATAATTCTCTGAGTCGAACCATTAAAATGAAGTGTACATACCGCTTTATTATTCACGCCATTGATTAGATATAGCATTGCTCATACCTTGTTCACGGCAAAGAGAAGCTACAGGATTAACAGATTGCTTCTATTTCAAAATGACCATGATCTGACTGTCAGTAAATTTAGAAGTTTTCATACGGAATCTCCTGATAGTCTCCTAGGAGAAAATTATACTTTTAGATCCTTTTATTTTTAGGAGAGATTACTCTCCGATCTTGTGACATATTCTATGTTCAATATGAGAATATACTCATTCATGTGGACTGATTTTACTTTAGAGTAGAAAAATAATATAAATCTCATATAATAACACTATTTTCAAATTAACGAGTAAAGACTAAAATAGTTAATATATTAATTTAAATTCTATAAACTTGTGCATACCTTCAATTCATTACGCTCTTCAAATTTTCGCAATTATTTTATCGGCCATTCACTTTCAACTTTAGGTACATGGATCCAACAAGTCGCTCTGGCTTGGATTATTTATGAGCTAACCAATTCGGCTGCATTATTAGGAATCATTGGATTTTGTGCTCTTATTCCTCAACTTTTAGTCAGTCCAATCGCCGGTGCATGGATTGATAAACTAAATAAACAAAAATTTCTGATCGTGATTCAAGTTCTTTTTTTTATTCAGACGATTTTTTTAGGGCTGCTATATCATTTTGATTTATTCACTCCTACTGTTCTGATCAGCATGTCACTACTGCTGGGTATCTTAACTGCGATTGATACGCCTCTACGTCAATCCTTATTGAGCCTAATTATTGAAGATAAAACATTATTACCTAATGCTTTAGCACTCAACGCCATGATTTTTAATGCCTCTCGGTTTATTGGCCCACCTATTAGTGGCTTATTACTTAGCTTAATTGGAGCTGAGCTGTGTTTTTATCTTAATGCCTTTTCATATATGTGTTTAGGACTTGCTGTTGCACGTATGAGTAACGTTCAATCAATCAAAGCCAGTGGAAAAGTCGGTCAAGTTTTTATTGAAGGCGTAAAATTCATGTACCAAAACATGCATTTTCGTTTGATGATGTGTACCGTGATTGTGTTGAATATGACTGCTTCAAGCTATGTCACTTTATTACCTATTTATGCACGTGACATTGTTTCAGGCAATGAAAAAACCCTTGGGATTTTGTGGGGATGTGCAGGGATTGGCTCTCTAGTTTCTTCACTGATTTTGGCGAGCAAAAAAGATTTTAGTCGTCATAAAACCTTATTCATGCGCAATATTACATTTTGTACCATAGGTCTATTAATTCTTGGTTTAACTACATCTGTAGAAGCCTTATGCTTTGCGATGTTCTTATTAGGATTTGGAATTTCTACTACTAATATTTTAACCAATATTATTATTCAAAATTCGACTATAGAAGCCTTTCGTGGACGTGCAATTTCTATTTATACATCCACACGTTTTGGCTTTGATGCTATAGGAGGTTTAATTGTAGGACTTTTAGCAGCCGTTTTTTTTCCTTCCCATCTAATGTTAGTATATGCAGGTATTCTGGCTTTATACCTAATTATCTTTAGTTTAATAAAAACACCGCGAGCTTAATCGATTTTTAGCTGTTGGACATCCTTTAGCAATTCAAGTAATTTCGCCATCTTTTCATCACCAATTTTTTTATGAATACATTGGTAACGCTTTTCCATCTCGACAGACATTTGATTGAAAACATTATCACCTGATATTGTTAGATGAATATAAACAAAACGCTGGTCTGTATCACCACGACGACGAACAACCAAGTCCATTTCACACAGACGACGAATAATCCCAGTTAAGCTTGGTTTTAAGATGCACGCTTTCTCTGCTAGTAGATTACTCTCTAATTCACCATACTGAGCTAGAATACGAATAATACGCCATTGTTGTTCCGTTAGACCTACATCATTTAATGCCGGACGGAAATGGGTCATAAGAGCTTCACGTGCTTGCAATAGCTCGAGAGTTACGGAAGGATGGACTTTTTTCATAATTTTTTAAAAAATCTATTAATAAATATATTAACTAATTATAACTGATTAAGACCTTAAAATTAATGAATATTCCAAAAATATCGCTTAAATTGTCGTTATCATTATAGCATTAGCATTAGCATTTCTTACACTATCTATTTCCTGAAAATTTTGAAATCCAAAGCCTATTCAATATTTATGAGAGAAAGTAAAATTATGCTACCTATAACCAGATTCTACGATCATCATTAATTTTCTTGCACAATGATTAAATATCATTGCTTTCCTTTTTATCGATTTGTTTTTAAATTCGTATCGAGTAAATAAGTGTTAATGATTTTTTTAAATTTCAACCAAATTTTTTAATTTTTTCATACCATACAGATATATTGAAAAGAACTTAAATCTTATCTAACTTATTAAATAAAACTATGTAAAATAAATAACCGAGACATAAAACAAAAAGGATCCTTAGATCCTTTTTCCGTCACAGCAGTTAAATGCCCATGCACATGTATTTAATTTCAAGGTAGTCTTCGATACCGTACTTCGAGCCTTCACGACCTGAACCCGATTCTTTAATACCACCAAACGGTGCGACTTCAGTTGAAATCAAACCTTCGTTAATTCCCACCATACCGTATTCAAGTGCTTCACCCACTTTCCACGCACGGCTTAAGCTTTCAGTATAGATATACGATGCCAAACCAAACTCAGTATCGTTTGCCATTTCGATCGCTTGTTCATCTGTACTGAATTTAAATACAGGTGCAAGTGGTGCAAAAGTCTCATCTTTAGCCACCAACATATCTGGCGTAACGTCTGCCAACAATGTTGGTTCAAAGAAGGTTTGACCCAGTGCATGGCGTTTACCGCCCACAATCACTTTCGCACCTTTTTCTACTGCATCTGCAATATGCTCTTGGATTTTTTCCACTGATTTTTCATTGATCAATGGACCTTGCTCTGCGCCTGCTTCAAATGCTGGTGCAACTTTTAACTGCTTCACTGCAGCTGCAAGTTTTTCCACAAATGCATCATGGATGCTTTCGTGTGCAAGAATACGGTTGGTACATACACAGGTTTGACCTGAGTTACGGAATTTAGACGCAATTGCACCCTCAACCGCTTTGTCCAAGTTAGCATCTTCAAACACGATAAATGGCGCATTGCCACCGAGTTCCATACTGAGCTTTTTCATAGTTGATGAACATTGCTCCATCAACACTTTGCCCACTTGTGTAGAACCCGTGAAAGATACTTTTTTCACAACTGGATGCGTGGTTAACACACCACCAATTTCACGTGAACTACCTGTTACCACGTTCACCACACCCTTAGGAATACCCGCTTGTTCAGCAAGTGCCACCAAAGCCAATGCTGAAAGTGGTGTTTCAGATGCAGGTTTGATAATCACGGTACAGCCTGCTGCTAGTGCAGGACCCACTTTACGCGTGATCATGGCATTCGGGAAATTCCATGGTGTGATTGCAGCAACAACACCGACAGGCTGTTTAATGACAACTAAACGACGACCATATTTGTCGTGTGGAATCACGTCACCATAAGTACGTTTTGCTTCTTCTGCAAACCACTCAATAAAACTTGCGCCATACAGAATTTCACCACGACTTTCTGTCAATGGCTTACCTTGTTCTGTACTTAAAATCACAGCCAAGTCTTCTTGGTTTTCAACAATCAAGTTAAACCATTTACGTAAAAGTGCTGAACGTTCTTTTGACGTAGTCAATTTCCACGTTTTCAATGCTGTTTCAGCTGCAAGTACAGCTTGCTCAACTTGAGCTGCAGATACACTTGGCACAGTTGCAATGCTTTCGCCTGTTGCAGGATTGGTCACTGCAAAAGACTTTTGATCTTCTGCATCAACCCATACACCATCAATATACGATTGCTGTTTAAGTAAGCTTGGATTATTAAGTTGCATCTATATTCTCCTTAATAGACGCTTGGTGTGGTTGGCGCTTGTACCGCTACACCATCTTTAAATTTTGCAAGCAGTTGGTTCATTGATTTCATCAGTAAGCTGGTATCAACACCGACTGCAACAAATTCTGTACCCATTGCGAGGTATTGTTTCGCAAGTTTCTCATCAGCAGATAGGATACCTGCTGCCTTACCTGCTGCACGAATTTTTTTAATGCTTGAAACAATAACTTCCTGAACTTCTGGGTGACCTGGATTACCACGATGACCCAATGCCGCTGAAAGATCTGCTGGACCAATAAAGACACCATCAATTCCTTCAACTTTTAAAATTTCATCTAGGTTTTCTAAACCTTTTTTCGACTCAATTTGCACGATCACGCAGATTTGCTCATCTGCATCTTGCAAGTAAGTCGTTAAGTTGTTCCAACGCGATGCACGTGCAAGTGCTGCACCTACACCACGAATACCTTCAGGCGGATAACGTGTTGCGCTCACCATCAGCTCAGCTTGTTCAGCTGATTCAATCATTGGAATAAGTAGCGTTTGTGCACCGATATCCAACAATTGTTTAATCAATGCCACATCGCCTGTCACAGGACGTACCACGGCTTGTGATGGATATGCAGCAATCGTTTGTAATTGATAAAGAATCGATTTTAAATCGTTCGGTGCATGTTCACCATCAATCAGTAACCAATCAAAACCGGCATTGGCGGCGATTTCTGCGGTATAGCCATCTGCCATACCCAGCCACATACCAATTTGCTGCTCAGTTTTGAGTTTTTGTTTAAAGTAGTTTGTTGTATCAACCACAGCTCAACTCCTTAAACAAAACGGAATGCAATTGAACCAAGCTGATCATAATCAACATGGAATGTATCACCAGGACGTGCTGCCACTGGACGTGTGAACGAACCACCTAGAATGATTTGACCCGCTTTCAGTGTTACACCGTGTGGATGGAGTTTATTTGCAAGCCAAGCCACACCTTTCACAGGGTTATTGAGTACTGCAGCAGAAACACCTGATTCTTCAATCACGCCATTACGGTAAAGAATCGCAGAAATACGGCGTAAATCGAGTTCGTGTGGCTTAATTGGACGACCACCTAACACGATACCTGCATTTGCAGCATTGTCTGAAATAGTATCGAACACTTTACGTGTAATACCCGTTTCAGGGTCAACGTTGTGTAAACGAGCATCAATGATTTCGATCGCAGGAATAATGTAATCCGTTGCATCAAGCACATCAAAAATCGTGCAGTTTGGACCCGTTAAGTCTTTACCCAAAATGAACGCAAGTTCAACTTCAACACGTGGCACGATAAAACGCTCAAATGGAATATCTGAACCTTCTTCAAACTGCATATCATCTAACAATGCACCATAATCTGGCTCAGTAATATTTGATGATACTTGCATCGCACGTGAAGTTAAGCCAATTTTATGACCGATTAATTTGCGGCCTTCAGCAATTTTATGCGCAACCCATTCTTTTTGAATTGCGTAAGCATCTTCAATGGTAATTTCTGGATATTGCAAAGAAAACTGACGCATTTGTGTACGTGTTTTTTCCGCTTGGTCTAATTGCAATGCCAGCGCTTTAATATGTTCTTGATCAAGCATGGTACGTCTATCCAGTATTATTTTTGCGAATTCAGAAATTGATGAATGTTGTTTGACTTAAAGTTCAACACTGGATCAAGTTCTATCATTTCAAATGAGATTGCGAGTAAACGCTTATCTTTGAGCGGCTGAAAATGTTCTTCAATCAACTTAAATAAATCAGTTGCAACAGTCTGACGGGTTTCTAAGTCACGCCCTGCCCCAACTTTTAAGGTCATATGAATGAATGCATAATCATGTTTTGCATCTGCAATCACATAGTCATCCATACGAATGGCACGACTACGAATGCCGCCGAGTGGAAATACACCAGTATTTCCTAATAATTGATTCACTTTGCCAAAAAAATCTTGGAAATCGATATCTTCTTGAATGTTGGCACTATATTCAGCAATAAAGTGAGGCATGGGCTTAACTCCGATTATTCAACTGGGAAAACAGCGTTGATTTGACCTGTACCCGAGCTTGGGAATGCAGGCGTTAAAATTTCAACTGGCTTGTCGTATTGATCCCAACCCAATAGGCCAAGAAGCATTGCTGTATCGTGCATACCACCTTCGCCATAGCAGTATTCAGCATATTCAGGAAGCATTGCAGTAAACTCTTTCCACTCACCACGTTCCCACATACCCACAACGTGTTTGTCCACTTGGCGATCCCACTCACGTGTGTATGAATCCATACCACGGCTTGCTTCACGATCCCAAATAAAACGATGCGATAAAGAACCGCTGGCAAATACAGCCACCGTACCGTCATATTTCTCAATCGCCGCACGTAAACCTTCACCAAATTTACGGCTATCTTGTAACTCATGTGACGTTAAAAATGCAGACACAGAAACCACTTTGAATTTCTTGTCTTGGTTCATATATCGCATCGGAACTAATGTGCCGTATTCAAGTTCAAGACTTTTGATGTTATGCGCTTGGACACGAATGCCAGTTTTGGCAATTTCTTCTTGCATCAATTGACCGAATTCTGGATTACCATCGTAATCAAATTCCATATCTTTAATGAAGTGTGGCAATTCGTTACTGGTATACACACCTTGGAAATGCTCACCACAGTTGATGTGGAATGCGCTATTTACCAACCAATGGCTGTCTAATACTACAATGGTATCTACACCGAGTTCACGGCAACGACGACCGATTTCGATATGACCATCAATCGCGGCTTGGCGACAACCATTTTGTGGACCTGGTAGTTCAGACAAATACATTGAAGGTACGTGTGTAATTTTTGCAGCGAGTGCGAGCTTACCCATTTTTTTCTTCCTGAATTTTATAGTATTTAAAAGGTGGATCCAGAAGGGCGTTTACACGCCCCATTTAGGAATATGGTGAGAACCCATTGAGATACATACGTTTTTAAGTTCTGTGAATACTTCGAAGCTGTACTCACCACCCTCACGACCTGTACCAGAACCTTTGATACCACCAAATGGTTGACGTAAGTCACGCACGTTTTGGCTATTAATGAACACCATACCTGCTTCAATGCCCGCAGCTAAACGATGTGCTTTACCAATGTCTTGCGTCCAGATGTAAGATGCTAGACCGTATTCAACATCATTCGCTAAACGTAATGCTTCTGCTTCGTCCTTGAATTTGATTAAACATACCACTGGGCCAAAGATTTCCTCTTGAGCAATACGCATACGGTTATCAACATCAGCAAATACTGTTGGCTGAATGAATTGACCATTCTTCAAGTGATCTGCCAAACCTGCTGGACGCTCTAAACCACCTGCAACCAAGTTTGCACCTTCTTCGATACCAATCTTGATGTAGCCCGTTACTTTGTCGTAATGTGCTTTGGTGATCATTGAACCCACTTGTGTTTTTGGATCTTGTGGATCGCCCACAATGATGTTCTTCGCACGACTTGCAAATTCTTTTACGAATTCGTCGTATACCGATTCTTGGATGAAGATACGGCTACCTGCAGTACAACGTTCGCCATTTAAAGAGAAGATAGTGAACAATGCTGCATCTAATGCGCGGTCAAGATCTGCATCCTCAAAAATAAGTACTGGAGATTTACCACCAAGCTCCATCGAGTATTTTTTCAGACCCGCATTCGCCATAATACGACGACCAGTCGCTGTACCACCTGTGAACGAAATTGCACGTACATCAGGGTGTTTAACTAAAGCATCACCAGCGGTTGCGCCATAACCCTGAACAACGTTGAATACACCTTCAGGAATACCAGCTTCTAACGCTAAACGACCTAACTCATTCGCCGTTAAAGGTGAAAGTTCAGACATTTTTAATACCGCAGTATTACCTAATGCTAAACATGGTGCAGTTTTCCAAGTTGCCGTCATAAACGGTACGTTCCATGGAGAAACAAGACCACACACACCTACAGGTTGGTGCAATGTGTAGTTCAACATTTGGTCATCTACTGGGTAGGTGTGACCGTTCATACGTGTACATACTTCAGCAAAGAAGTCGAAGTTATGTGATGCACGTGGAATCAATACGTTTTTAGTTTGGTGAATAGGTAAACCTGTATCTAAAGTTTCCAATTCAGCAATTTTTGCAACGTTTTGGTCAATGAGTTCGCCCAATTTACGCATTAAACGCGCACGTTCTTTCGCAGGGGTTTTTGCCCAACCTGGTGCAGCACGTTTTGCAGCAGCAACTGCTAGGTTAATTTCTTCTTGGCCACCACTTGCAACTTCACCAATCGCTTCATTTGTCGCTGGGTTGTAGTTGGTAAACGTTTCTTTACTTTCTACTTCTTTACCATCAATCCAATGCTTAATCATTTTGTTCATCCTTTAACTGCTTAAACTGTTTTGAAAAAATCTGATTCTGAAACGATGAAGTTACGTAATTTACCGATGCCTTCAATTTCAACCACAACTTCATCACCTGGAACTACATCCGCTAAACCTTCTGGTGTACCTGTCGCGATCATGTCACCTGGTTGTAGAGTCATGAATGATGAGATGTATTCAATTAAGAATGGCACATCAAAGATCATGTCAGACGTTGTACCTTCTTGTTTAAGCTCACCATTTACCCAAGTACGTAAAGTGAGGTTGTTTGGTGAAGGCACCAATGATTTGTCGATGATGTATGGACCTACTGGTGTGGTTGAATGACGGTTTTTCACACGTAAGTTCGGACGGTAGAAGTTCTCAAGGAAGTCACGAATTGCGTAGTCATTACACAGTGTGTACCCCGCTACATAATCCAGTGCATCTTCACGTTTTACATTTTTAGCCGTCTTACCAATCACCGCTACAAGTTCACACTCGTAGTGCATGTATTCAACATTGTCAGGACGCCAAGTGTTTTTATTGTGACCTGTGTAAGTATTTGGTGCTTTGATAAAAATCAAAGGCTCTTTAGGTGGTTCAAATGCCAATTCACGTGCGTGATCTGCATAATTCAAACCTAAAGCGAACATAGTGCCGTTTGCAGGTGGTAACCATTCAACTGCTTGTTCTTCTAGAACTTCACCAGATGGTAGTGTCACTTGAAGCTCATCATTCACCTGAACTTCTAAAACTTCATTGTTATAACGAATACGTGCAATTTTCATGAATTAATTACCTTCTTCCTGAATTGTGTTTGTCACTGAACCAAGTTGATTGATCTCGATACGAACTTCATCGCCTGCGTTTAAATCAACACGACCGAATGGTGTACCCGTTAAAATGATGTCGCCTTCATTCAATGGCATGTATTCAGAAATTTCTTCAATGATTTGTTCTGGTGTACGAATCCAATTCGCAGTTGTGCCTTCTTGCTTCAACTGACCATTCACAAATACTTTTAAACTTAAGTTAGACAGATCAGTAACTTCAGATGCAGCAACAGGTGTACCAACCACACAGAAACCATCTTGACACTTCGCCTTAATTGCTGGGCGGTAGTAGCTTTCTTCAGGTAAGCTTAGCTCGTTCACTACAACAAAACCTGCGATATGTGCAGCAGCATCACTTTTCGAAACGCGAGTGGTACTTTTCCCGATCACCACACCAATCGTTGGCCCTGCTTGTAAAGTTTCACCTTTTTTCTTTATTACAGGATTTCCTGATGTATTACGGGTATTTTGTGTTTTGATAAATAAAACTGGTTTTTTCGGTTCATTGACATATGGCTTCTCATTGAACTGTGCTTGTAGCTTTTCATACAAACACTTGTAATTCAAAGCGATACCAAAGATATTTCCGTCTGTTTGTATGTGTTTTAAATTACCCATTGATCTATCTCTATTTTATGTGTGTTCATGACCCAAGGTCTTTGAAAATGTTGTTTATATAGCGAATATAGTTAATATATTAACTATATTCATCTTATATATCGGTCTGATTTATAACTAATGCTTTAGCTACTGCAGAATATTTTTTAAATCTAAATTGAGATCTACCAAGTTCGATGGATTTTGAATTGTTTTACCGAGAAACTTTTTCGAAAACATAAACGCACGCGGATCATTAATCGCATCGACTGCTTTTAAGGTTTCATCTGCAAAATACCAAAAACTTGCCGTTCCCTTTTCAACATCAATACGGCTATACACTTGATTATAGTCTCGGCCTAAACCTGAGATTTGTAATTTCAAATTGTACTGATCAGACCAAAACCAAGGGACAGGTCTGTATGCTGATTCAAGCTGATTGAGGCGAGCTGCCACGACTTCTGCTTGCTCATTTGCGTTTTGGATCGATTCTAAACGGGTAAATTGGTTGTCCAAATTAAAGCAAGTACAGTCACCAATCGCATAAATATCTGCAATATTGGTTTCACAATATTCATTCACCCAAATTGCACGATTGTGAATTTCAATGCCACACGCTTCTGCAAGTTCATAATTTGCAGTCACACCAATACCCACGACCATCAGATCTAACTCTATTGTTTCACCTGAGTCCAATTCAATCGAATCTAATCGACCTGCTTGATAATGGAATGTGGTAACGCCTGTATTTTCAAGAATCTGTACACCATGCTGTTGATGTGTGTCACGGATATAACGGCTGGTTGGCTCGGAAGCAACGCGCTGTAAAATACGCTCAGCTTTCTCAAGTAAAATGACCTTTAGTCCACGTTTTTGTGCAACAGCCGCCAATTCTAGACCGATATATCCACCTCCTAAAATGACTAGGGTTTTATTTTCTGCTAGCTCATTTTGGATTTGATGGCAGTCTTCAATGCCTCTAAAGCTGAATACGTTCTCTAAAGCTGGTAATACAGCGCTCGGTAGACGATTTGGACGCGAACCTGTCGCAATCACTAATGCACCATACTTAAGCGTTTCGCCAGTAGAAATACTGACAGTTTTAATGTCTGGCTGAATTGAGGTCACATGTTGTTGTAAGCGAAATTCAATATTTTTAGTTTGATAGAGCGTTTCAGGGTAAATCAATAAATCATTTTGACTGATTTCACCACTTAAATATTTTTTCGACAGTGGCGGACGTTGATAAGGCAAATACGCCTCTTCACCAATAATGACAATACTGCCCTGGAATCCCTTTTCACGTGCCTTAATGGCACATTGTGCTGCTGCTTGGCCTGCACCAATGATGACTAAATCGTATTGCATCATCACCCACCTTTATTAATTACTGTAAATACGAATCATCAAATTCATTCATTGAAATTTTGATTTTAATTTCATCAGGTCGTAGCATTTCTAAGAATAGTGAACCTGATTGTTCGGGTTGATTGATCATTTCATCAATCTCTTGATAAAAATGCAGTGCTGTGTCGCGACATAACACCCAATCAAAATGATCTTTTGAGGTCTGAAATAAACCTTCAAGTTCATCTTGCTGTTGTGGCTTGAGGGTAAGCGTAAAATCTTTGAGTAAGATTTTGGAAAGATGCTGAATTTCAATCAGTGTTGGATGGTCAATAAACTCATCCAACACGTCAATCAACTGGCAGACATCCGGCTTGTCACCTGCCATCAAGATTTTTGGGTAGAAGTCACACGGCATAAAATAGGCGCGTAACATGCTTACTCCGATTTTGACTCGACAGTTTTCACATCTTGGCTATGGACTAGCTCAATCTCTCCATTCGCCTCGATTTCAATCCACTGACCATCACCCATATTTTCAGTGCAAATACCCACTGTGCCTTTTTTGGTGGTTACGGTATCGCCCACTTGAATATCAATCAAATTAATCATCTTCAACTCCCTGTTTTAGAAGAACGTGGTTAAGTTTTTCACCAATAAAACGTTTTGATCCAAAATGATTTCACGGTTGAGGACTTTCCAACCTTGTTCAGTCTTCACCAATGTGTCGTAACGTTTGCCTACCATCTCCTCGACTTCATACTCCACTCGGTTTAAGTAGACATAGAAACGGCAGCTAGTTTTCACAATTTCTTGACCCTGCTCATTTTGAGTATGTTCAAGCACACGAACATTAGTAATCAAATGCGAAGTACGTGACAGAGGTTCTTCTGCATAGTGCACCCCTGTTAAAATCTGCTCGACACGTTTGGTCAGCGTCCACTTCCCTTCATCAAACCAACTAATATCCATGCCTTGACGGGTATTTTCTTTTTCTGCATGCTGGCCGAACTTAACGTTACGACGCATTGGCATGAAGTATTTGATGTCTTCGTGCAACATCTCTAGCCATTCTTTAAAACGGCGCTCATCAATAAAATCTGCTTCTTGATAAAAGAAGTCTTCGACTTCTGCACGCAGTGCTAATGAAATTTGATGATCAAAACTGGTTAATACTGTCATTTTGCTATCCCTAATGGTGTTGAAGATCCCTGATGATGGAAACATCCCACATCAATGACTGTGCCGCTAATGGTTTGTGCAGCATCTGATATTAAGAAATTCACTGCACCCGCCATGTCACCTCCGTGAATTGGACGACCTGCAACTGATCCCACAGCTTTGGCTTGTAAAGCTTCTTGGCTGCCACCGAAACGCTCTAGGCTCATTGGTGTCACAATACCGCCACCGCCAGGAATTAATGCGTTTACACGGATTCTGTATTGAAATAAATCCAGTGCGAGCGCTTGGTTAAATGCAAGTAGTCCGCCTTTAGATGTGGCATAAGCCAACATATTAGGCTTACCATAGCCTGCACCAGAACCTACATTCACAATGGCACCGCCACCTTGCGCTTGCATATAAGGTGTTGCGGCTTTTGCAAAAATAAACGGTCCCAAAAGGTTTACGTTTTGTATTTTCTGCCACAGTTCAACGGATGTGTTATGCAAGGTGCCCAAAGGGCCAAACGCAGCGTTATTGACAATGGCATCAATACGACCAAAGTGCGTTGCGACTTTTTCACAGAGTGCATTGATTTCAGTTTCTTGAGTTAAATCTGCTGTTAAAAAATTAATGCGATCTTCTGCAAACTCGGTAAATACCTGTGCACTATGCTCAGGCAAACCGAAAGCCACAACGATATTACCTAGCTCAAGTAAACGCTGGCTAATCTCAAGCCCTAAGCCAGCATTTCCACCTGAAACAATAACAACCTTATTCATTCACGGTTTCCTGCTCATCAGCCACTTCTAAACGATTGGCAAGTTCAGGATTGAAACGGTTATCTTGTTTACCTGACAGCACATCCCAATTTTCTTCGTTGATGTAGTCGTTCCAACGTAAATAGAAACCACGAGCCATATGTTCAGTCACTGTCGTACTCACATCACCTTTAATCTCAATCCCATTCACGACAGGATCTAAATAGGTTTTACCGAGCGACTGTTGGTAGTTAAATGGGAAACGTTGCGCAATCACACCTGAGCATCCTTGAGTCGCATACAGCCAGTTTTCCATATCATCTTGCTCAGTCATACCTGCTGGGCCTGAGTAACGCATATAGTAATGACGTAAGAAGCTTTTCACTTTTTCAGGGGCATCAGCGTCAACCAAGAAGAAGCGCCAGCCTTCAGTTTCCGTTGGGCTATGCGGATGCCATACACATAAGCTACGTGGTTGCGTGCCATGGAATGACGTATTCGGAAAAATTGTGCCTACAAATGGGCGCAAGCGGTAATCATCACCTTTCGCTTCTTTACGCTTCTCAAAGTTTGACCGGAAATATGCTTCAATCTCAGGGTCATTTTTAAACTGCTCAACGTATTCTTGACCATGTGGCTGTACAGCTGAATGCACACCATGACCATGTGGGAAGCTAACCCAAACATGTTTAGAATATTCAAGTTCGTTATCACGACGACCTTTAACACCCTGTTCCGCAGATGGACCAATACCAATTAAGTCTACAGAACGATGACTTGGGTTGTGGTAAGTATCACCTAAGAAGTTTTCTGCTGCATATTTCCAGTTAGCTGGGAAAATCCACTTATGAACGCCAACCACTTCCGAGCCACCCGGACGACCATCACGATGATCTAATGCCAAATCTAAATGTGTTTTTGCATCCCCTAAATATTCGAGGAAATCAGGAGCTTCTGGATCCCATGTTGCCCACACTGTGCCTTTGTATATTTCAAGTTTCGCAACTTCCACCAATGACCATTCTGATTTATCAAAGCAATCGCCGTAAATATCTTTTTGCATCGGCACGCCGCGCAATTGACCATCGGTTGAGAATGACCAACTGTGATATGGACAGGTAAAGAGTGAAGTATTACCTGATTCATGACGACATACTTTCATCCCACGATGACGGCATGAGTTTAAGAACACATGGACTTTAGAGTTTTTATCACGAACTAGAATGACCGATTCTTTACCCATACGTGAGCTAAAAAAATCACCTGGATTTGGAATCTGGCTTTCATGACCTACAAATAGCCAAGCGCGTGAAAAGACCGTTTCAAGCTCTTTTTGAAAAATATCTTCCGCAGTAAAAATTTTACGTTCGATCGTACCTTTTTGGGTATCTACAAAAGTTTTCAGTTTTCCATTCATTATCGTGATCCTTCGTTGAAACAGAATATCTAAACTTGCATGACGCAATATCATTGGAATTATTCTGCACATAAGCGCGACAGTTGTGGCATTAAGTCTTCTTATAAATTAGCCTCAGAGATTAGTATTTATAATAAAAAAGCATTTATAAAAATTAATTATCTTTAACACTTACTTATAATTATTTTGAACTTCTTCAAGGAGCTGAAAGCCTCTACTCTAGCTCTATGTCATACACCGCAGGGATATTTAAAATGGTCAAGGTTGAATTTATTACTCACACTGGTGAAAGTATATTGGTAGAAGCAGAAGTAGGTCGTTCACTTATGGAAGCAGCTGTACGTAACGGTATTTCTGGTATTCAAGCAGATTGTGGTGGTGCATGTTCGTGTGCAACTTGCCACTGTTATATAGGTAATGATTGGTTTGAGAAAATAGGTCCTGCTCGAGGCGATGAAGAAGCCATGCTTGAATTCGCTTATGAAGTGAAAGATACCTCTCGCTTGAGTTGCCAGATTAAGGTTTCCCCAGAACTCGATGGCGTAAAAATTTACTTACCATCTCAGCAAGGTTAACGATTAAGACATTTGTATAAAAAAATCCATAATAAAATACTAGGTATTCTCTTTAATCAAGATTAATATGTTAACTAATTCAGTAGGAATTACTTGAATTTCGGTCGACATAGGGAAGTTTGACATGAAGAATATACCTAGTATCCAGCAAATGCGTGCCTTCCAAACGCTCTATGAATTAGGAAGTGTCTCTGAAACAGCCAGACAACTATGTGTTACTCAACCAGCAATCACAAGTCTCATTAAAGATCTTGAAATTAAACTTGGGACACAGCTGTTCAAACGTACCACACGTAAACTTGAGCGAACCGATGCAGCACATGAAGCAAATCGTTATATTTCACGAGTGATGCGTGATCTGAATGAACTCTGCACCAATCTAAAATCTGATACACCAAACTTGCGGCAAATTAAAATTGTGTCCACAACCACAGTGACGCAAACCTTTTTGGCTCCGATTATGAAAGAGTTTCTTTGCCTTTTTCCAGATATTACGCTGCAATTACAAGAATGCCAGCCAGCAGATTTTTATAGTTATTTGATTCAACATGATGCTGATATTGCTATTGGAGCATCAATTAGCCATATTGATGGTTATCATATTAATAACTTATTTGAAGATGCACTCGTGGTATTTGGTAAGAATGAAATATTTAATGATGATCTCCAAACCATGCCATGGAAAGCTCTTCAGCATCATGATTTAGTTTTAGTGAAAGCAGGCTATGGCATCCGTGATCTGATCGATAAAGTCTTTACTAAAGTTGAAATTTTGGATGAGATTCATGTTGTTCAACAAGTCACGCTTCTCAATACGGCTATTTCATTAGCCAAAGCAGGTTTAGGTTTAACCGTAATTCCTGAATCGATTGCAAAGTATTTTAGCGATGCAAATCATAATTATCGTTTACTAGTTGAACCTGACACCACACGCACTATTTCTCTGGTTCATGCAAAGTCCGTGCAAACTGATCATTATCTCTATGACTTTATAGAATTCATTAAAGAACGTACACCACTTCTAATCTAAAAAGGGCGCTAAGCGCCCTTTTATATAACCATTTTTATTATTTCTTAATCTGCTTTTTTGACACTCACAACACCTAAAAGATGATGTAAGTCCTCAGGGAAATCATCTCCACGCCATGCGACATGTTGATCTGGACGCACAAGTACTAGTTTAGTTTTGTAACCCAAGTCTTTAGGGATTGTTTCTGATAAGGTTAAAATTTCCAGTGGAAAGCCTAATTTTGCCGCTATTACTTGTAAGGCTGAACAATCTAATGATTGATCAAAATTGATCAAAGTATAATCCCGTCCTAAACGATCATACAACGATGAACCATCTTTTAACCAAAAGTGTGGCAAACGGCAACCAGGCACAGTTGAACTTGTAAATTGATTCATGTCATAGCTTGGTGCAGACTCATCGTCGTAAATAATGGCCGGTGACTGATCATAGTAATAACCAAAATTTAGTCCTGAACAACAATATTGACGCACATTTAGGTCATAAAGCATTTGACCAAATAATTTACGACTCTGCTGTCCCTCTGTGCCCTCATCTTCGATGTTCACAGGTACTTTTACACGTTCTTTATGTAATTGAATGGCATGGTTCATTGCAAATTTTGAGACTTGAGCAGTAATCGGCTGTCGCTCAATTTGGTATAAGTCTAAGATCCCTTTACCAGCCCATCCATTGAGATATGCAGCCAGTGTCCAAGATAAATTCATCGCATCTGCAATACCTGCATTCATACCATAACCTGCCATTGGCACCCAAAGATGTGCAGCATCACCGCAAATATATGTACGATTACTGCGGAATTGATCTGCCACTAAGCGACGTGCAATCCAATCTTCTTTACTGATAATTTCATATTCAAAATCATCATTCACACCTAAGATTTGACGAATACTTTGATCACGATCAATGGCCTCAAAATCATCCTCACCTTCAAGTAAATAGTTGTGAATCAACCATATTTCTTTACCATCAATCGCATAGACGTTGCCACCACGTTCTGGATTAACTGAAAATGTTGCCCATGCAGGAACATCATTCAGCAATGAAAGTAATTGTGGAGCTCGAATACAGGTTGATTGAACCTTACCTAATTGTCCTACACCCGAGAGTTGTGTCCCCATTTTTTTACGCACCATAGAACGTCCACCATCACAACCAATAATAAAATCTGCCTGTATTTCGAGTTGTGATTGATCATCCAAATTTTCTGCATAAATCACACAACCATTATCCTGATCATAAAAATCTGTGACTTGTGTTCGATTTAAAATTCGAATCCCACTCATTTTTTCAGCTTCAGCAAATAAAATCGGTTCCAGATAAATTTGATTGATGCGATGTGGAGGTTCCGCTGTTGGCCAATTGGTATCTGGTCCTTCATTCGCTGTATAACGGGTCAGACGATTTGGAATTTTAATGCGCGAAAGTTCCTTACCAATAAAACGTGTCTTATAAGCCACATCATTTGGATATTCATCGGGTAATCCTGCGGCTCTAACAGCTTGTGCAATCCCCAATTGTCGAAAAATTTCCATAGAGCGCGCTGAAACATGATTACATTTCACATTTGGCGGTTCACCACGATAACGCTTTTCAACAACTAAGACATCAATACCACGACGAGCCAAATCCATTGCCAATGTTAAACCTACTGGACCTGCACCCACGATACAAACCTGCGATTTCAATTGTGTCGTCATAACTTTCTCCCTAAAATGATCTTGATTGTTTTATTATTCAACTAAATCCTGCATGTATAGGGAAATGAAAAAATTATGCAGATTGATAAAAAAAAATTATGGCTCAAAGAGTTACCATCTGTGCGACAAATGTTGGCCTTTATCACAGTCTATAAATATGGACATATGTCTGCTGCTGCAGAAGAGCTCTCACTGACCCAACCAGCTGTAACGGTGCTAATCCGAGAGTTAGAACAGAAATTAAATATCCAACTTTTTGATCGCGCCACACGTACTTTGAAACCCACAGAAGCTGCAGACCTCATTTTGCCCTTTATTAAACGGGCATTAACAGAATTAAATGACATGCAGGATGTGATTAAAGATTTGAATCACTTAAATACAGGTTTAATCAGGTTAGCAGTAACACCAAACAGCACCCAAGATCTATTAGGAAATATCCTACAAGGTTTTATTCAGAAATATCCTGAGATTGAAATTGATATTATTGAATGTGAACCCTTAGAGTTAGTGAGCACATTACTTAATGAAAAAGCTGATCTATGTTTAGGACTGTTAGAAAAAGATATGCCCTTTCTTCAGTCTTATTGTATTTTTCGAGATGAGATTGTTGCGATTTTCCAGCCTGATTTTCAGCTGAATACTCCATTAAATGACTGGTATGACTTAAGCCAAGAACAATTGATTTTAACCAAACGTGGTTATGGTATACGACATAAGATTGAACAAAAATTTCAGGAAATTACTCTGGATTCAAAACCAAAAATTTACAAAGAAGTATCACTGATTAGTACACTCATTGCCCTGGTTCAATCTGGTTTAGGCGTAGGCCTTGTGCCTCGTTCATCCGTCGTACATAAATCAAATTTTTTAGTTAATAAAAGCTTTGAAAACAAGATTTTTCGCGAAATTTCTTTGTTTCATATCAAAGAAAAAAGCTTGTCCCCGGTACTACAAGCTTTTATCCAACACTGCCATAAGATGAATCAATCTTCAACCAACGCCTGAGATTGACCACCAACTTTTACAGTCCAACATTTATGTACAACGATACTGAGCAAAGCCATTGCAATGCCAAAGATACAACACCCTTGCCATCCATAATCTTCCCACATCCATGCAGCAACAAAAGAGCCCATTGCAGCACCAGAAAAATAAATAGTCATATAAATTGAGTTCAGACGTGAACGTGCATTCGGATCAATCGCATAGACAACATTTTGGTTTAAAATATGTAGGATGGTGAGTGATACATAGATCACGACTAAACCCAGTAAATACACCAATAAATGTGATTTAGCAGCACTTAAAATCAGCCAGCTGATCAGCAGCAAATACAAGGAAACTGTGGTGAGCTTTGCTTCATTTCCTTTTTGAAATTGTTTGCCTACCCATGGTCCCATCACCACACCCGTGATTCCTACTAAGCCAACTAAACCAATTTGAAAATCACTGAATTGGTAAGGCTGTTCAGAGAGCAATAAAGCCATGGTCGTAAATACAATACTTACTGCAGCAAAACAAATTCCTCCTAAAATTGCCCGTTTTTGCAATATACGATGCGTTTTTAATAGCTGAAACATGGACCCTAAAATATCGGCATAGACAATTTTTGGGCTACGGGAACTCGGCAATTTCAGTGCAATACAGACAGCTACAACGATAAGTAGAAAACCACTTAAATAATAGATTGCATGCCAACTCATAATCGTTGAAGTAAAACCTGCAACCGTTCTCGCCAGTAAAATCCCCATCAACAGTCCACTCATGAGTGTTCCTACAATCTGCGCACTACGTTTGGGATCACCTAATGTTGTTGAAAATGGAATCAAAACTTGAGCTGCGATAGAAAATAGGCTACTCATTGCAGTACCAAAGAACATGATACCGATCGTAGGTGAAAAGGCACAAATTAACTGCCCTAGAGCCGCCAACATCATAAAGACTACAATAGTTTTTTTCTTTTCAAACATATCTCCTAAAGGCACCAATAGCAGCAAACCCAGGGTATACATTATTTGCGCAGTAAAACTTAAATATGCAGCAGTGGGTAAACTAACTTGAAATTCAGCAGCAATCGAACCCAATAGAGGCTGGTTATAATAATTACTACCTGTACATAAGCCACAAGCAATTGCCATAAGCAATACAATAGCTGTTGATAGATGTTGTTTTTGTGGGCCGTCCTTGCTCATTTTCACTCTTTATTTTCGACATATGCAAATAATAAAAACACTCCAACACGAATGCTGGAGTGTTCATTCAATCAAAGTAAACCCTTAGCCTGCTGGAGATGTCTTACCAGCAGGTGCTGTTTCATTAGATTTAGAGATAATCTTGTTGACTTGTTTTGCAGGCACAGACAATACAATGAATGCACCTACGATGATCATGAATGAAATAATGTAAAGTGCCATACCCGGATCTGCGATGTTGTCACGCATCCAACCAATCATATAAGGCGCAGCAAATGATGCCACTGAACCGAATGAACTGATAATAGCAAGACCAGCTGACAGTGTTGCAGCAGACAGGAATGCTGGTGGGAACTGCCAGTATAGTGGAAGAGCAGCATTTGCCCCCATACAAGCAATACTTAAACCGATAATCACTGCAACAATACTGCTTGACATTACACCTGCTAATGCCAAACCAACTGCACTCATTAACATACAGATGAATAAATGCATACGACGCTCACCCGTACGGTCTGATGAGTATCCAATAAACAACATGAATAACAGACCAAATACATATGGTGCAGCACTTAAGAAACCAACTGCTGTATTACTTGAAACGCCTGCTCCATGAATGAATGTCGGCATCCAGTAAGACAAGGTATTCACACTTAGACGTACAGCAAAGTAAACAATCACCAAGATCCATACGTATTTATTAAAGAAAATACCCATAAATGACGTTGCAGTTTCAGTTTTCGCTTTCTCTTCAGAGTTTAATTCATCCGATAAGATTTTCTTTTCAGCTTCTGTTAAAAATGTTGCACCTTGAATTGTGTCTGGAAGATATTTTAATACAAGTAGTGCAAGGAACACCACAGGAATACCTTCTAATATAAACATCCACTGCCAGCCTCGAAGACCACCAATACTGTTCATACCGTCAATGATTAATCCAGATACAGGACCACCTAAAATACCTGCAATTGGCACAGCTAAAGCGAACCATGCTGTCATCGTTGCACGACGACGACGAGGGAACCAACGTGTAATATAAAGCATGATCCCTGGAAAAAAGCCTGCTTCAGCAGCACCTAGCAAGAAGCGCACGGCATAAAATTGTTCTTCGGTTTTAACCATGAACATACCAGCGGACAATAGGCCCCATAGAACCATGATGGTACAAATCCATCGTTTAGCACCAAACTTGTCAAGTGCCATATTACTTGGTAAACCAAATAATGCGTATGCAACAAAGAATAAGCCTGCACCTAATCCGTACATCGTATCAGAGAAACCAAGGTCTATAGACATTTGCATTTTTGCAAAGCCAATATTAATACGATCTAAATTTGCAAATACATAACAAACTAATAGAAGAGGCATAAGACGCAAAGTTACTTTACGATCCATTGCACTCACAATTTTTTTTGAGCTCTCAGCTATATCCATATCTACATTTCCTATTATAACTCATCAATGAGTATTAAGGTTTAATCCGATTAATCCTTATGCGATTCATTAACTTAATAATGAGTGATTTTCCAATAAATCCATTACATAATATTTATAAATTAACCATTTAATTATTAAATATATTAATTAATATCTTTTAATTATAAATGTTTATTTAATCCCAACATTAGAGTAAACACCCCAACAAAATAAATCTATTTCATCAACAAAATACACCCATAAAAAAATTCGATTTATCAAACTAATTAATAAATAATCGTGAGTAATAAGTTTATTCAATAACACTTACTCTTAAAAAAACAATTATTAATTACCTTATTAATTCCTCTATTTCTTGTTTTCCTAATTTCATTCGTTGAATCAACAATTTAAGATTATTCAGTCTTTTTACAGCAGTTATTAAATAAATACAGTTAATACATGCTATCACCTTTCCATCCTTTAGAATTGGAACAGCGATAGCACCAAATTTGGGTTCATCTTTCCATGCACCATTATTTAAGCCATATCCACGTTGCCTTGTTTCCTTCACAATTTGATTAATATACTCACGATTAGATGCTAATTTTGAATATTCATCATCCTTGTCAATCAGTAGCTCTAAGACTAAGTCTTGTTCTGTTGGCGTCATATATGAAAAGTAAGCGTGACCTGCTGCCGTACATAAAATTGGCATCCTCCGTCCTGGTAAAGCAGAGTGAAAAGATAAGTGACTATAAGCACGTGTGCTGTTACGTACTACCATTTCAGATTTATCAAAGAGTAAGATTGAACATGGCCATGCAATGTTTTTTGAAATTTCTTTTAAAATTGGATAAGCCAACTCAACAATTTCAACCGAATCACGATAACCACAACTGAGACTTTTCACTTGATGAGTCAAGCTATATAACCCAGTGAGTGCATCATACTGAACAAAACCACTAAGTCTTAAAGTCTCAAGTAATCGCTTTACAGTTGTTCGATGTATACCAGTTAATTTACTTAAGTCGGAAATACGACAAGCTGTAGCATCCATACCATTAAAGCATTGGATAAGCTCTAAACCGCGCTCTAACGTTTGGCAGGTCTTATACGGTGTTTCACTGGTAACTTGAGACATATCAATTTCCTGGGTGGCTTTATAAATCGAGCACTAATTTCTTAGATTTTGCTCCTGAACAACAGATCATCATGGTCTCATTGCTTTCTTTTTCTTCATCTGATAAAAGTGCATCACGATGGTCTGCTTCACCGCATAAAATTGCTGTTTCACAGCTCCCGCAAATTCCTTCCCTACATGAAGATGGCACAGAAATTCCAGCTTCAAACACAACATCCAGAATGGATTTTCCTGCTGGAACTTTTAAAATCAAATTAGATTTAGCTAATTCGATTTCATAACCACCATATAGAGCAGCTTCTTCTTTTGCAGAGAAGTACTCTAAATGCGCAGTATCTTTCCGATGTTCAGTTGCTGCCTCAAAAGCATTTAGCATGCCTTTTGGACCACAGCAGTAGAAATGTGATTCAGCTTCAGTGCTTTGGGCCAAATCAGCTAAATTCAAACTCTGACCATCTGCTTCATGGTCAAAGTAATAATGCACTTTATTTCCAGATTTATCTGACAATTCAGCAAGTTGGCCTTGATATGCTGCATGCTGACGCGTACGGGCACAGTAATGTATAGTCCAAACTTTACCTAGAGCATTCAAACGATAAGCCATAGCTAAAATTGGAGTAATACCAATACCACCAGCAATCAGAACGTAATTGTCGGTGCTCTCATCTAATGGAAAGTTATTACGTGGTGCAGTTGAATAAATTAAATCTCCTTCTTTCAGCGATTGGTGGATATAAGATGAACCACCTTTACTTTCAGGAGAGAGATGGACTGCAACCACATAACGATGTGCTTCATTGCAATCATTCGCTAATGAATAACTACGGTAAAGATCTTCTTTTAGTTTAATCTCAATATGTGCTCCAGCTTCAAATTTTGGTAAATCAAAATTTGTATCAGCTGAAACAAATTCAACCTCACGAATGTCTTGTGCTACATCCTTGATTGTTGCAACTCTCAATAGGATATTGTGTTCCATATATCCTCCTTACTCACAAATAATTACAGGTTTAATTGCTTCACCTGCCAACACCAGCTCAAATGCACGAGCCGCATCCTTGAGTTCAAGACGGTGACTAATCACAGGATCCAGATTAATTTTTTTGTCATAGACCAATTGGGATGCAACTTGCCATGTACTCCAGATTTTTCGGCCATGTATGTTGTAAATGGTCGGACGTGATTTGCGCCAGATGCCGAAATCAAATTCAAAAGCTTGATTTGGAGTCGCACACCATTTCAGCTCTGCACCAATGGCAAGGAATTGAAAGGCATTTTTAGCTCCTTCAACACTGCCGGTATATTCAAATACCACTTGAGCACCCAAACCCTGAGTTAAAGCTTTTACAGTGGCTACAGCATTAAATTTGAGAGGATTGACTACGTCATCCGCACCCATATCCTGAGCGACTTGTAGACGATAGTCATTAGTGTCTACTGCTATGACTTTAGATGCACCAAAGTGCTTGGCAACTGCAATATTCATTAAGCCGATCGGACCACAGCCATTAACGACTACTGTTTTACCCGCGACACCTTTACCTTCTAGCGTGGCATTGACCGCAATACCTAAAGGTTCAAGCAGTGCTGCATGTTCTATGGAAATGTTAGGTGGATTGACCCAAGCTATACATTTCGGGACTGTTGCATATTCAGCAAATGTACCGTTAATATCGATACCTGGATAACGTGTATTTGGGCAGATGTGAGTGTCACCTGATTTACATGCAGGACATACCCAACATGGGATATGACTTTCCAGACTGACCAAATCACCAATTTTTAAGCCACTGTTTTGATCACCCAATTCAACAATTTCTCCGACAGCTTCATGGCCTAAAGTTGTTGGGAAATTCATACGCTGTGCATAAGTGCCAGCACCTTTATAGACACTCATATCTGTGCCACAGAGACCACTTGCTTTAATCTTAATTAGCATTTCGCCAGGATTTGGTTGGCGTACATCCACATGTTGAAGCGCGATATTCCCCATCCCGCTGGCTATTTTATTTAGCGCTAGCATAAAAATTCTCTATAAAAGATGCTGGACAAAATGCCCAGCAATAGAAATTACATAAGGAAAGACAAACCAAAAATTGGCTGATGACGATTCAATAGTTTGATCACTTTATCTTTGATCTTCCACTGACCATTTACTTTGGTAAATGTTGCCGTACAATGCGCTGGATAATGGTTAATATTACCCAAGCCACGTTGACGCCAATCACCTGAACGCATTTCCATCAGTAACATTGCGAATGTTGCAGATGCTTGTTCTTCACCTTCTGCCATCTGAATATCAATATTGCTGATCATACGAAGTGTTTGTGATGCTGGATCTTGAGCAACACGGTGTTGACGCATAATCTGTTCAACGCGCATTTTCAAACGTTCTATGTCATCGTAAATAATGGATGAATCTTTTAATGGATCACAGTTTTCATCTATTGGAATCCAGTAGCTACCATCTTCAGTATAAAGCTCTAACCAGTCATCCAGTTTAGTCTGGTCAAGTAAAGCTGCTTCTTTATGGATTAAAGCTTTAATTTCATTTTTCACAGTGTCAGTCCCTTATTTAGATAACATTGCTGTCCATTTGCGCCAGAATGCACGTTGAGGAGCTTCATCACTGTAAACCCCTATACGCTCACCTGTTTCTTTGACTTCTTCTTTACCTAAACCACGGCTTAAGGTAATCCAATCCATACCAATAGCATTCAATGCATTTTGGTTACCGTTGAATACATCAGTATCATCAGCAGATAGAATCCCTGCTGTACCGACACGTGTTTGTGCATCAAGCATACGGTTTGCATTGATCGAATCATGAGCGCCGTCAATCATCAATGGGTATGAATACACTTCAGTTTTGTCGTGAGAAATCGGTTGAATCACACGAATATTAAAGTCAAAGATCACTAGGTTAGGGAAAATCAGAAACTGGCGGTTTGTTAGAGTATCCGCTGCACCTTGCTCACCGAACAAATCAACCAACTTTTGGTTATAGCCCGCACGGGCTTGTGGATCGACGTTACCAGATTCTAAAGGTGCACCTGCTTCCAATGTACCGTGACCTTCAGGATATCCACGAGTATAGCCTTGTTGACGTACGGCTTGATCCAAAGCTCGATTTTCAAATGAACCTGCAAATTTTTTTACTGTATTAAATGCTGAACGGTGTACAAACCCTGGGTGATAACCGTCATATACGTTTTCAGCTTGGAATTTCCAGTTACCATCATAGCCATAACGGTGTGGTGCACATGCTTTATAAGTTGAACCTGCAGTACGTTGTAACCAAATATCAATATGTTCTTTAATGCCACCTAGGAAGTCTTCTAATGGTTCAACATTTTCATTGAAAGAACCAAATACCAAACCGCCATAAGATGCAATACGTGGCACCATTTTTAGATTTTTATCAGACTTGTCGAAACAATCGTGATAACGCTGTTCATCTGGAATACCAATCAATTCACCGTTTGGACGGAAAGACCAGCCGTGGTATGGACAAACAAAAGCACGTGTATTGCCCTTTTCAGTACGACATACAGTTGCACCACGGTGCGGACAAGCATTTAAAAAAGCAGAAATACTGCCATCACGGCTACGGGTGACTACTACTGGACGTGTACCTATTTGCGTAGACTTGTAGTCATTTGCTTTGGAAATTTCACTTTCATGACATAGATAAATCCAAGTCTTATAGAAAATGTTATTCATTTCTAATTCAAAGATTTCTTGTCCACGGTAAGCTGCCGTATTGACTCGAAATTCTGCTTCTTTTTCATCTACCATGCCAAGTATTGGCAATTCGATTAATTTAATATTCATAGTAAGCTTCCTTGTTAACCATGATCTACGATCTAGAACAGGTTTGACTGGGTTAATTCATACTAGAAAGCTCAGAGTTCTGATTCAATGAAATCAACAAAGAAGGTGCACCATGTGCACCTTCAAAAAATAATAAAAAAAAACCCGTCATGGAACGGGGAAAACAGGGAAACAAAATGAACGATGAAACACAATCATCTAAAATAATAAGCCTCAGAAAGCATAACGCACCATTGCTTCTAGACGGCTATCTGTTCCCTTCTGATCACTAAATGTCGTGCGTTCACCGTGCACGTACTCTAGACCATAAGTTAAAGTACGTGTAGGGTTGTACATTAGATTGATCCACCCCTGATAGAGTGATTCATTGGCGCTCGGTGATAAATCAGCATAAGTACCATCATGAGCAAGCATGGCACCTAAACCTAAGGTCGAGCGCCATTGACTATTCCATGTGTGAGTCAAACCTAAAGCAATAGAATCAAATTCATTGGCTATAATTTCATCTTTGCCATCAATCGCGTAAGCATCATTAGCAAATAGCACATATTTACTATCACCTTTGACATGGTAATAATCAGCATGTAACTTGTTTTTGTTATCAATTTGGTAAACACCACCAAGACCGATACCCCAAGCGATATCTTCATCTGTACTTGTTTTCTTTTGTCCAATCAACGCACGTGCACTCAATACGCTCTTTTGATCATCTGAACGTACTTGAACTTTACCAGTAAGTGTTGGGAAACGTGTTTGATCATCTTTATTGCGCGTATTACTGCCATCTTCTAAAGCGACCCAAGTCTTAATATCTTTATCAATCGTATGCTGATACTGAATCATAGGATTCCGTTGAATTGCACCACCCAAATTGGCCATAAAGTCTAGCTTTTCAGGCAAAATATCTGCAGAAACGAAAGGTGATGTGGTCTGACCGAATAACCAGTTATCTACTTTGACATACGCATGGCGAATACGTACTTGATCATTGGATGATCCTCCACGAAAATCGATTTCGATTTTTGCTAAAACATCTTGTTGATTCACTTTTCCATGAACATCAAGACCCAAACGACTTGCATTTAAATTATAAAATGTTTTTCCATTGACATTGTTTTGCGTATCTAATGGGAGTGTATTAATCGTATTAAAAATTTTATCCGAACCTTGAAAATGATGTGCCATATCAAATCGAATAAAACCATAAGGCTTAAATGTAACACTTGACTTAGATTTTGAATCAGAATCAAGCTGCTGTACTTTTAATTGCAACACCTCTAACTCTTTTTTTAGATCCTGTACTTGATTATCACTTGCATAAGTATTAAGTGTGACACAACATAATGCAAAAGTAAGTAATTTAATTTTCATCTATATTCCATTATTAATATATTAACTATATAAATCCATTTGAGAAATATCTCAACATTTATATCTTATACAAAATTATTAAAAATAATTCATAATCAGATTTTTATATTTTTATAAATTCCAATAAAATATAAATAGGATTAATAAAAACATATTTCTATCTTATTGATGGTGCAATAAATCTAAGGCGACATCAGTGATCATATCTTCCTGACCACCGACCATACGTCGTTTACCTAGCTCAAGAAGAATGTCGACAGTCGACACACCGTATTTTTGTGCTGCAATTTCTGAATGACGCAAGAAGCTTGAATACACACCTGCATAGCCAAGAGCTAGAGTTTCACGATCTACTCGCACTGGGCGGTCTTGTAATGGACGCACAATATCATCTGCCGCATTCATTAAGCGGTATAGGTCAGTGCCATGATTTACACCCATTTTATCTACTGCAGCAATGAATGCTTCCAATGGTGCGTTACCTGCACCTGCACCCATACCCGCCAAGCTTGCATCAACACGGTCACAGCCTTCTTCAATCGCTACGATTGAGTTGGCAACACCAAGTGACAAGTTGTGATGTGCGTGAATACCTGTTTCAGTTTCTGGATTCAACATATCTTTTAAAGCACGGAAACGATCACGAATATCCTGCATGCCCATTGCACCACCTGAATCCACAACGTAGATACAAGTCGCACCATAGTTTTCCATCAGTTTTGCCTGTTCAGCCAAACCTTGTGGAGTCTGCATATGGCTCATCATTAAGAAACCAACAGTATCCATTCCCAAATTTCGGGCATATTCGATGTGCTGTTTAGATACATCCGCTTCGGTACAATGGGTTGCCACACGTACAATTGAAGCACCAGCAGCATGGGCATTTTTCAGGTCATGAATCGTAGCAATACCAGGTAGCAGCAAGGTCGCAATTTTAGAATGTGAAATCACATCGCGAACAGCTTCAATCCATTCAATGTCACTGTGTGCGCCAAAACCATAGTTAAAGCTCGAACCTTGCAGACCGTCACCGTGAGCAACCTCAATAGAGTCAACTTTCGCCAGATCCAATTCACGTGCAATCTGACGTACATTTTCTAATGAATACTGATGACGTACGGCATGGCTACCATCACGTAAGGTTACATCTGAGATGTAAATTTTCTTGTTTAAATCCATGATGATCTCCTTATGCCATAATCGCTTGCGCGATCTTTTCAGCTGTAGCCAACCCTGCTGATGTCATGATGTCCAAGTTCCCTGCATAGGCTGGAAGGAAGTTTGCAGCACCTTCAACTTCAAGGAATACAGACGTTTTTAAACCTGAACGATAGCCCAAGCCTTCAATACGCACAGGTTGATCTACTGGAATAATGTCGAACTGCACATCTTGTTTTAAACGATAGCCAGGAACATAGGCCTGAACTTGAGCTACCAGATCTTGTACAGATGCACGAATTGCATCTTGATCCGCCAATTCAGATAAAACAAAGACAGTGTCACGCATCATTAAAGGAGGTTCAGCAGGATTCATAATGATGATTGCTTTACCTTTCTCTGCCCCACCAACTGCTTGAATTGCTTGTGAAGTCGTTTCCGTAAATTCATCAATATTGGCACGAGTACCAGGACCAGCGGATTTACTCGCAATTGATGCAATGATCTCTGCATAGTGCACTTTGGCAATGCGGGATACTGCATGTACCATTGGAATGGTCGCCTGACCACCACAAGTCACCATATTGACATTATCGACTTGCAGGTGATCTTCACCATTTACGACAGGCACACAGTAAGGTCCAATCGCAGCAGGTGTTAAATCCACCATTTTGATGTTGGGTTTTACTTCACGGAGCAGTTTGTCATTTTCAATATGCGCTGCTGCTGATGTTGCATCAAAAACAATATCTATATCCTGAAATACAGGATCCGCAATAAGGCCTCGTACACCCGTCGAAATCGCTTTAACACCTAATCGTTCAGCGCGTGCCAAACCTTCTGACTTAGGATCAATCCCAACGAAAGCCCCCATTTCAAGATTTTGACCATGACGGATCACTTTGATCATCAAGTCTGTACCAATATTTCCTGAACCTATAATGGCTACTTTTAGCTTCTTACTCATTCTTGAATCCAATTAGATAAATTTAGCCTTCAGTGGTGTAAAGCCATCAATTTGAGTTTCAAACTCATCTCCTGCTTTCACATTCACCATTGGTCCTAATGCACCTGATAAAATAATTTCTCCAGCTTGTACTGGTGTACCAAAACTCAGCATCTTGTTAACAAGCCATATTGCAGCATTGAGTGGATTACCCAAGCATTCAAAACCTGAGCCCTGTGAAACCAGTTCACCATTTTGTGTAAGTGTCATTTTGACAGCTGCACAATCCACCTCTGTAATGGCTTTACGCTCACCTGATAGGACATAGGCTGCACTTGAAGCATTGTCTGCAACGGTGTCTACAAAACGAATTTTCCAGTCCTGAATACGGCTATCGACGATTTCGAAAGATGGAATGACATAGGAAATGTACTGCTGCATTTCTTCAACAGTTCGAATTGACTGCTCAATATTTTTTTTAATTAGGAAAGCTAACTCAACTTCAATTTTAGGTTGAATAAAATGTTCTACTAAAATCGCTGACTCTTTAGAGAAATCCATATGATTAAGCAGCACACCAAAATCTGGCTGATCTACGCCGAGTTGTTGCTGTACTTTGGGATTGGTTAAACCAATCTTCTTACCAGTCACAATGGCATTTTGTTGTAGCTGTTTTTGGATATTCCATGCTTGAATGGTATAAGCTTCAGCTTCTGCATCTGGACTTAAAAGCTGTTTTACGATTTCAACACCAATCGGCTCTTTATCAACTGAAGCTAGAAGATCTGCAAGTTTCTGACTATTTTCTAACATTACTTTTCACCCGCTAAGAATTGAGTCAGCAATGCATTAAAATCTGCCGCATGCTCCCACTGTGCCCAATGTCCACAACGGTTAAAGATATGCATTTGTGAATCTTTGATTAAGCTTAATAGACGCAAACCAATATCAAGTGGTAAGAAGCGGTCATCACGTCCCCATACGATCAATGTTTTATGTTGGATTTGATCGAGCTGAGCAGACACATCAGGGAACTGTTTTGAATTAACTTTAAAACTGCCAAGGAAGTTATCGAGATGTTCTTGATTACTTAAAATGTTTTTTAAGCGACTTTGAAGTAATTCTTCTGTCATTTGACTTGCATCAAAAATAAAGACATTCATGAGGTCTTTCAAATGCTCAAGCGTCGGTTGACGATACACTTTCTGAATCTGTTTGATACCTTCAGCTGGCATTGGCGCAAAAAGACTAACACCACCTGTACCCCCACCCATTAAAATCAATTTATTGACTCGTTCCGGATACAATAAAGTGAAGACCGTACACGAATGTGCTCCCATTGAATTACCGACTAAATGCACATTTTCAATATTGAGTTGATCCAAAACCTGCTTTAGTTGTTCTGCATTAAGATGAGAACGTGAGCCAGAACATAAAATACTGTCACTTTCACCCCAACCAAGACAATCGAGTAGAACTACTCGATAACCCAGATTTACAAAGTGGTCAACGTTTTTATTGAAGTTACTCCAACCATTCGCACCTGGACCAGAACCATGCAGCATTACAATCGTCTCTTGGCCTTGTCCAATATCATTAAGATGGACTTGATAGGTTTTATCTTCAATTTGGACAGGCAAAAAACGCGACGTCGATTCGTAGCTATATGTCATGAATAGAATCCTTAAACTAATTTGGCTGAGAGAATGCCGTAACCAGCAATCCATTCTGGAATAGGTTCATAAAACTGAGATTGCACCTGAAAATCGCCATAACATTGAAATGCTCTGGCAGCAACAACCCAAGTTTTGACTTCATGTGTAGACTTTCCTGCAATCTCAGACACCTCTTTATTACTCATATTGGCAAGTGTCTGATAATCGCTGTTGATCAGACAGTTCATAAACATCTGATCCCATTCAGGGTTTAAAGGATGCAAGCAGTTTTGATCTTTGATAAATGCATGAGCGGCATCAATTACACGCTGAGTACGCAATTGACGTTCAGCTGCCGGTAGGTTCTTTCCACCACCTAATAATCTATCTTTCATATGATTATTCGCTGTGACCAATTCAGGTACAGGCGGCTGGTGTGACAAACCACCTGAGGCCAGCAGTAATACTCTTTTGTTCTGATTTTTTAAATACTGCCCTAGTGCTTCACCGAATTCGATTGCACGCTTAAATGTCGGCATTGGTGGTGCGGCTGAATTAATAAAAATAGGAATGACTTGTACCGAAGTCAGTGAGCTGAAATTGGTTTCAAGAGGTTGCGCAAAGGCATGATCGACTTGCATCTGATAAGATACAGCTAAATCAAAACCCGCTTCTATCATATGGGTAGCTAAAGCTTCTGCATCAGCTTGAGGTACACTAAGTTCACCTGCTGCGGTATTAAAATCACCAATTGCACGAGCTTGCATGCCAATACAGAACTGTGGCATCACATCATAGAAAAAACCATTGTAATGGTCTGGACCGAGTAAAATAACGAGCTCTGGATCGAAAGCTTGAATCTGCTGACGAATATTAGCTTCAGCATGTTGGATTGCATCTAAAATTCTTTGGGCTGGATCAACTATCCCAACCAAAGGGGTATGTGACATGCAATGTAAATACGCAGTCATAGTTCCGTCCTGGATACAAGATTTACTGCGCCATCATGGCAAATCCTCTTATAGTCAGACAATAATAGTTGGTATTTATGTGCACTATGTGCACCAAACTTTAGATCTGATCTAGCCTTTTTCAGTTAAATGAGTGATATAATAATTAATTAGATATTTATTTAGAAAATTAGTATCTTGATAAATATGATTAAATTTATGCTACTGATCTAGGTAATACTTCCATATTTAATTGAGTTTTAAGGGGGGAGGGATAACTGCCTATAATCCTAAATATAAATCCTAGAACTATTGTCTACCATTTTCAAAACAGGTTTTATAAAGACAAAAAGAACTAAATAAAACCACATTACCTATAAATACATGCCTATTTATGCCTTACGATAAGTACCTAAATTGGGACCGATCTATCTTAAAAGTAGATTTAAGTCCCGAATATGGGACTAAGCTCAAAAATTAAAAAACTAAATAATTTTGAAGTTTTTGGGATCATCTACATTAAAAGGCACTACTCGAAGCTTTGCACCCTGAGTATGTCTAAAGCAAAAATCATCCAAAGGTTGATCAAACTTCCCTGCTCGGTATGGATACACCATAATCACTTCACTCTCATGTTTCAGGTAATAGTGACTGTAAGCGAACATCTGCTGAGTATCACTATCCTTTAAGCCATATCGTCTACTACGGTCATTTTGATCAATCAACTTTCACTTGGTATCCAGCACAACGTTTAGCATTTTAGCTTTGGAGCGATCAATAAAAATATCAGGCTTTAATTTATATATCTTACTCTTTTGATGCTCGCAGTTATGCTCTGTCTAATGCTATGTTCTAACTTGATATTCAGGCAACACACGGCGCAAAAGATAAGCTCCTAATCCAGTCCATAACCATTTACCTTTGGAATTTTATAACGATATTGTCACGATTTTTTCCATTAGGCTGAACTCTGCAATATAAACCTGCTATATCAGTTGGCTCACGATATTCTTTAACTTTAGGCTTTAAAGATTTATATCGATCTTCTACATTTTTTTTTACGTATTACAGTTCCATTCTGAACAATATTTGTTGAACGGTTTATAACATCAGCCTTTCCTGAATGTGTATTCATAACGCAGGATTATCCTTATATTTTTTCTATCTTGTATTCTTGAGTTATATTTTAAATTTAGGATACAAACAATGATACACAGAGCGTGTTCCAATATAAAATTATATGACGTTAAACAAAGCAACAAAAAACCCTTAACTTTTTTAGAATTAAGGGTTTGGATCTCATATGAATGCATATGATTATAAAATTTGGTGGGCCCAGACAGACTTGAACTGTCGACCAACGGATTATGAGTCCGCTGCTCTAACCAACTGAGCTATAGGCCCTATAAATACTGATTTCTCAAGTATTTTCGAATCAGAATACTAGCCAATATCAAATTCAAAAACAAGGTTTTTCATTTTTTTATCTTCAGCTTGACCAAAATTTATTCATCGCAGTTTACAAATCACGTACGATCTTGATCATGTATAGAATTTCAGTCACAAATATGTGAAAAATTATGAATTTTTGGTAAGCGTCGAGGATGTAAAGTTTGCAGATAAAATCTAAATTTAGTAGTCAATTTTTCTATAATTTATTACTAAAGGGATTGAATTTTTTAAAATGAAGTAAGAAACTCTGCCATATAAAATTCAAATATCTCTGTGAATCATGAAAAAACACATTGCCGAAATGGCATTTAAACTTGCTGGTGTCAAATATCATGTTGAACCGAATGTGCTTGGTGATAAACAAGTCATTATCGGTTTTGAACATACCACGATGATGGATGCTGTACTCTCAATCGCACTGTTTCAAATCCATGATATCCCGATTCACACACTAATTAAAAAAGAACTATTCAAAGGACCTTTTAAGCCAATTCTAGAAGGGGTTGGTGGTATTCCAGTTGACCGTCACTCAAATAAAGATATCGTGGCGCAAATGGTTGAACTCTTCAACTCCAATGACAAATTTAATCTCGTGATTGCGCCTGAAGCGACTCGTGCGAAAAATGGTGAACAACGTAAACCGATCCGCACCGGTTTTTGGCATATCGCAAAAGCCGCAAACGTCCCTATCGTTTTCTTGTTTGTAAACCAAAAAACCAAACAAGGCGGAATTTTTGGCAAAATCATGCCATCAGAGTTGGATCATGATTTGAAATTGATTCAGGAACTTTATAAGGAACATACAGGTTTAGACATTATTATTCCTGAACCGAAGAATAAAGCCTGATCTTGATCAATTGCTAAAATAAGGGTCTTTATTAAAAAAAAGCCCTTATGGTAGAATTTCGCAGATTTGATTAGGCATAAGGCCAATCTACAAGGAGCATATTTCGCATGGCGGGTCATTCCAAGTGGGCCAATATTAAGCATCGTAAAGCTAAACAAGATGCTAGTCGTGGTAAAGTTTTCACAAAATATATTCGTGAAATTGTTACAGCTGCAAAACTCGGTGGTCCAGATGCAGCAAGCAACCCACGTCTTCGTGCAGTTGTTGAAAAAGCATTGTCCGTTAACATGACTCGTGATGTCATCAACCGTGCCATTCAGCGTGGTGCTGGTGGTGAAGACAATGATGATTTAAAAGAAGTCACATACGAAGGTTATGGTGTTGGTGGTGTAGCCGTTATTGTTGAGACAATGACTGATAACTTAAACCGTACCGTACCAGATGTTCGTCACTGCTTCTCTAAAACAGATGGTAACTTAGGTACTAACGGCTCTGTTGCTTTCCTTTTCACTAAACGTGGTGAAATTACTTTTGAAGATGTTTCTTTAGAAGACCAAATTATGGACGTTGCGTTGGAAGCTGGTGCAGAAGACATTGAAGTGACAGAAGATGAAATTCTTGTGATCACCACACCAGAGTCTTTTGGTACAGTGCAAGATGCTTTAGCGGCTGCAGGTTTAAAATCTGACAATGCAGAAGTGGTGATGAACCCTTCAACTAAAGCAGAAATCACAGATATCGATCAAGCGAAAAAAATCATGAAAATGATTGATATGCTTGAAGATTTAGATGATGTACAAAACGTATATACCAACGTTGAGTTCTCTGAAGAGGTTTTAGCGCAATTGGATGCTTAATCCATATTCAGAATTAAAAAAACGCACCTTCTGGTGCGTTTTTTTAATTGAAAGGCGTCTTTTTTTGCAAGCTTGAATTATGCTTTACTCAATAAACCATGACAGTTAAATACATCATATTCTTTAATGACAAAACTTGAATGCAATGCCACAACATGATCAATTTTACCAATTCGCTGTAACAAAATCTGGCTATAATTTTCCATATCACGAGCAACAACTTCTATAATAAAATCAGCAGATTGCCCTGTGACTAAAAAAGCATTGATCACTTCAGGAATACTTTTAAGTTCATCTAAAAATTTTGCAAAAGTATCTGAGTCATGCTTACTCAATGATACTTGTAACAACACATGTAAATTAAACCCCAATTTTTGATAGTTAATATCACGCTTTAAATTTGTCATGATATTGGTTTCGATGAGATGTTTAATACGACGGTGCACTGAACTTACAGACAGGTTAATACGCTCCGAAAGCTCGTTCAGATTCAAATCTTCATGCGTAAGAATTTCTAAAATTTGTTTATCGTAACGATCTAATTCCATCTTCTTCTCAATATTTTCATGGCACAAAATGATTATGCGTTATTTTTTCAAAAATATCGATTCAAATGAAAATAAATTAACTAATTAGACAACATAACAGAAAATATGCTCTGTTATATCCCGCGCCAATCTACCCGCGCATTTCGTTCATTGGCATAAATACGTTTAACATATTGTCCTATCGGCAAATCAAGCAATTGATTTTGATATTCCACAAATTCAGATGAAACTGGCTGATGATATTCTCTTTCCCAAGGTGTACCAGAAATCTCGAGTAGTGGAGCAAGCATTGAACAAACGGCGATATCTGCCAAACCTAAACGATCTCCTACCAAATATCGAGATTGATTGTGAATCAATTGATCATTTAACTGCAAAATAATTTCATGCATGTTTTCTTTAGCAAGTGAAACTTGTTCATCATCGAGTTGATAGCTGGTTGAAACTAAAGTTTTAATAAGTGGCTTACTGATCTTTTGAAATTTTCTCAGATATCCTTTTTCACCAATCATGATTTCTAGCGGCTCATCACTTTCAGATAAAGCTTGAGCAAGCCCCCACCGCCTCACTGATACGCCCAATTGATTGCTCAGGTCATTAATTTCAATTGCTTTTTTTCTTAACTTTAAATCTGATCTGAGCAATGAATGCTCTGGATAGACATCATCCAAATACAGGGCAATTTGGGTTGAATCTGCAATCCACTTTTCTTTATCACGTAATATCGGCAGAGAGTTTTGACCTGTTTTTAATTTTGCGAATGCACGATGTACGCCCGGAATCATATTTTGAGCAACATAATCCAATTCCTTATGATCAAGTAACCAGCGAGCTTTTTCACAAAAGTGAGATAAAGGAAACTGGTAAAGGATGCGCATAAAATCTCCGAAGTCTTGATCAATCATAGGATTTATTGTTTTGCTTACTTTATGCAACCCTATGCCAAAACACAATGTGATAATGCATCAATTGCAACTTAAATTGTTATTTTTGGAAATATGAATCCGTTAAATTATAAATGTTTAGCAAATCTTTATCTTTTTTATTGCAAAGTCTAAATGAATTCAAGGTGTTTAGAGCACTGAAATTTATTAAAATTCATTATTAATCAAAATTTTAAGTTTTCTAATATTTTTCAATCGATATCTATATTTGTCTTAAGCATTTTTTTTGAATAGTTCAACGAAAACCAGCATTTAAAAAAAATATTCTATGGGCGTAGCGTATATCTCCTCAAAGAGGAATTGATCTATGTCTCGTTTAATTACTGAAAATGTTCATGTTATTGAAAATGATCAAGACGCCATTCATGCAGCCTATCATGTTGCTGATTATGCGCTCGAAGGTCGCAATCACCGTGACCAACAACGAGCTTTACCATTTGCAGAAATTGAACTATTCAGCCAAAAAGGTTTAGGAGGCTTGCGCATCCCCCACGTCTATGGCGGTGCTGAAGTCTCTCATCGTACCCTCGCCCAAGTATTTCGTATTCTAAATAAAGCGGATTCAAGTTTAGGGCAAATTCCACAAAATCAAATTGCATTGCTCAATATGATCAACATCATGGGAAGTCATGAACAAAAGCTATTTATTTTCAACGAAATTTTAAAAGGTAAGCGTCTTGCCAATGGGGGGCCAGAACGACATACCAAAGATACCAAGACTTTAGACACACGCCTTGTTTTGGAGGATGAGAAATATCGAGTTTCAGGAAAAAAATTCTACTCTACAGGCAGTTCATTTGCACATTGGTTAGCTATCAAAGCCATACACCCTGAAGGTCACGTGATTTTAGTTTTAGTGAACCGTGAATCCACTGGTGTCGAAGTGATCAATGACTGGGATGGATTTGGTCAACGTACCACTTCAAGCGGCACAGTGATTTTAGACCATGTTGAAGTTGATCCATTACTGATTTTTGATGAAAGAAAATTATTGGACGTCCCTAATTTTAGAGGCGCGTTTTCACAGCTGATGCAAGTGGCTATCGATGTTGGTATTGCTGAAGCAGCATTTGAGGACATGTTGTTTGCGATCCGTAAAGCACGCCCAATTGTGGATGCACAAGTTGAGCGTGCCAGTGATGAGTATTTCACCTTACAAGAAGTTGGCAAAGCTAATGTTTTGTTAGATGCCGCCATTCTTTTGCTTGATGAAGCAGCTGATTATTTAGATTCACTCAATGTAGTTGAACAACTCTCTGATGAACAGATTGCTGAAGCTTCGATCAAAGTTGCTGAAGCTAAAGTCTATGCCAATGATGCTGCACTGCATATCTCAGAAAAGTTGATTGAGCTCGGGGGAAGTCGCGCCAGCCTCAATGTCCATAATTTTGATCAACACTGGCGAAATGCACGTGTACATACCCTTCATGATCCTATTCGCTGGAAACTTCACGCGCTGGGTTCGTATTACTTAAACCATACTTTTCCTGCACGTCATGCCTGGATTTAAGGAGTCATCATGTCATCTTTACAAGCTTTAGAGATCCAAGAATCAGGCAGTTATAGACCAGCGCATATTATTCGCTCTGATGAAGAAGCATTAAAAGTCGCACACGAACTTGCAGAAAAGTTTAAGTACCGTGCATCTGAACGAGATTTAAATCGTGAGCTTCCTCATGAAGAAATCGAAGCGTACAGTCAATCTGGCTTATGGGCCATTACAGTACCTCAACAATATGGCGGTGCCGATGTTTCTATTCATACACTGACAAAAATCATCGCATTAATGAGTGGTGTTGATGGCTCTATCGGACAAATTCCACAAAATCATTTCTATGCACTTGAAATTTTGAGGAATACTGGGTCTGAGGCTCAAAAAAGACGTTTATTTACTGAAGTTTTACAAGGTGCTCGCTTTGGAAATGCCTTGGCTGAGTTTAAAACTAAAAATGCAGCACAACGCCATACCTCTTTAAGACAAGTCGAAAATGGTTATGTCCTCAATGGAGAAAAATTTTATTGCACTGGCAGTCTATTCGCTCACCGTATTCCAACCCTTGCTAGTGATGAACAAGAGCGCCAGTTTCTAGTCTTTGTTCCATATGATAGCGAAGGCTTAAGCCTATTAGATGACTGGAGTGGATTTGGTCAACGTACCACAGGCAGTGGGACTGTTAAATTTGAAAATGTACAGATTGACCCAGAGGATATAGTCCCTTTTGATTTGGCTTATTCAACTGCCACCATTTCAGGTCCATTTGCACAAATTATTCATGCCTCAATTGAAACAGGCATTGCTCGAGCTGCTTTTGAAGAAACATTAATACGCGTTCGTCAAGCACGCCCTTGGATAGATGCAAAAGTTGAACATGCCACTCAAGACCCTTTGACACTATATGAAATTGGTCGAATTGCAACAGACGTCAAGGCCACCGAGTTACTACTAAAACAAGCAGCGCAAGCGGTTCAAGATGCCAAAGTCTCCCCTTCAGAACATTCAGTTGCACATGCTTCTATTCAAGTGGCTAAAGCACGTGCACACAGTACCGAGACTGCACTAAAAGTCTCGTCAAAACTGATTGAACTGGCTGGTAGTCGTGGAAGTCAACGACAAGATAATCTTGACCGATACTGGAGAAACGCACGTGTTCATACCTTGCATGATCCAGCGCGTTGGAAATATTTCTTCATAGCCAATTATGTTTTAAACGGCGTATTCCCCCCAAGACGAGGTACGCTGTAATGACAAAAATTCAATCGAAACCTCAAAAACAGATCCTGTTCAATGCATTTGATATGAATTGTGTAGGTCATATCAACCATGGGCTTTGGACACACCCACGTGATCAATCCTACCGATTTAATGAATTAAGTTATTGGACAGAACTCGCTCAAACTTTAGAGAAAGGTCTTTTCGATGGATTATTCATTGCCGATATTACTGGCGTTTACGATGTCTATCAAAATGGCATTGATCTAACCTTGAAAGAATCGATTCAACTGCCGAGCCATGATCCAAGCACGCTGGTGTCTGCAATGGCAGCCGTCACACAGCATTTGGGTTTCGGTATTACAGTGAACTTAAGTTATGAATCGCCTTATCAATTTGCTCGTCGCTTCGCGAGTCTGGATCATCTGACCCAAGGACGTTTGGGATGGAATATAGTCACTGGCTATTTGGATAGCGCAGCGCGATTGGTCGGTCAGCAAGGACTGAAAGATCATGATTTACGTTATGAACAAGCTGAAGAATTTTTAGAACTCTGCTACAAATTTTGGGAAGGCTCTTGGGAAAATGATGCTGTCATCCAAGATAAGCTCAATCGCATTTTTACCGATCCGACTAAAGTACATACGATCCACCATCAAGGACGGTTCTATAACAGTCACGGCGTCTTCCAAGTCTCGCCTTCAGTACAACGTACACCTGTTCTATATCAAGCGGGAGCATCACCTAAAGGACTACAGTTTGCCACTCGGCATGCAGAAGCCATGTTTATTGGTGGAGATACCGCTGAAAAAATTGCGTCGCAAACACAAAAGATTCGCCAATTAGCACAATCACACGGTCGTGATGGTACAGCGATTAAATTATTTGCGGGTATCACTGTCGTCACTGCTGAAACAGATCAACAAGCGCAAGAAAAACTGCAGGAATATATCCAATATGCAAGTCCTGAAGCAGGGATTGCCCATTTTTCAAGCTCAATCGGAACAGACTTAGGTCATCTAAAAGATGAGGATGCTATTCCATATAAAAAAACCAATAGCATCGTTTCTGTAAATGAGCGCTTTAAGGAAAACAAAATCACTTTGGCAGATTTAAAAGCTCAGCATGTACTGGGTGGACGTTATCCCTTATTTGTTGGTAGTGGAGCAACAGTTGCTCAACAGCTAATCGAATTCATTGATATTTCTGGATTAGATGGTTTTAACCTTGCCCGTACAGTCGCTCCAGAGTCACATCAAGATTTTATTCGTTATGTCATTCCTGAACTACAACATCGCGGTCGCTATAAGACCGCCTATGCTGAGGGTAGCTTAAGGCACAAGCTATTCAATGCGGGAGATCATTTACCACATTCACATCCTGCACATCATTTCCGATGTCCAAGCTTAAAACAAGATATACAACAATCAAATTTAAATCCTATACACCAACATTCAGCTTAAGTTTTTAATATTTAGGGGTCTTTCTATGGCACAAGCTCAGTCTTCTCGACTTAAATGGATCGGCGTTGCAATCGCCATTATTGTGATTGCAGCATTTGCATGGTCCTTTTTGAAAAAAAATGATCAACAAGAAATTGTCATTGGTATTAGCCCACCTTTTGCAAAACCACTTCAAGCCGCAATTGAAGAAGCAAAAGCTCAAGGCATTCATGTACGTTTGGTAGAATTTTCAGATTGGAATACACCCAACATCACCCTAAATCATGGGGATATTGATGCAAATTATTTTCAGCATCAACCTTTCTTGAATAATGCGTTAAAAGAAACCAACTTTAAGCTCAAACCCTTGGGCATCGGCTCAGGAACACATGTCGGTTTATATTCAAAAAAATATAAAGCGATGAGTGAAGTTGAAAATGGCGCTCGAGTTGTACTGCCAAATGATCCTGTGAATCAGGGTCGCGCCCTACTCCTCTTACAACACGCTGGATTAATACAACTTAAGGATTCCAACAACCACTTATCCAACTTAAAAGATATTAAATCCAATCCAAAAAAATTGAACTTTATTGAAGTCGAAGGCCCGCAAACTGCGCGTGCCGTAGATGATGCAGACCTCGTATTTAGCTATCCAATGTACCTACGCTTAGCGCAAACGATTGATCCAAATGATGCCTTAATTTTGGATGAAATTAACAACACGCTTTATGCCATCTTATTTGTTGTTCGCGATGACTTTGAACAAACTCAGCCTGAAAAAGCAGCTCAACTGAAAAAATTTATCCAAATTTATCAAAGCTCAGACAAAGTTAAACAAGCATTGAATGAGGATATTGGTGAAAAACTATGGTTCAAAGGCTGGAAATAAGGAGCGTTCATGTCTACTTCAACACAATCATCTAAATTCATCCAAATTGCAGTCGTCATCGTCGCAGTACTGGCGGCCTTAGTGGGATATCGTTATATCAGTCAAAACTCAAATGATAAAGTTATTAAAATCGGCATTAGCCCACCCTATGCTGAATTACTGCAAAGTGTCGCTGAGGATGTAAAAGCTCAAGGTATCCATCTGGAGTTGATTGAATTTTCAGACTGGCAAGCGCCCAATGTCGCTGTGCAAAATGGTGATATTGACGCCAATTTCTTTCAACAAAGTGTTTTTCTAGCGAATGCAGTGCGTGAAACAGGCTATGACCTTGTGCCTTTTGCAAAAGGTTCAGGCAGTCATGTCGGACTTTATTCAAAAAAATATCAATCCCTACAGGAAATACCTGATCAAGCGAAAGTAGTCGTACCGAATGATCCAGTCAACATGGCACGTGGTTTAAATTTGCTGGCTCGTGCAGGCTTAATTCAAGTTAAAGATATTAATAATGAACTCACCAGCACCCGAGACATTATCAGTAATCCTAAAAGACTCAAGATTATTGAAGTTGAAGGCCCGCAAACCGCGCATGCTTACAATGAAGCTGACTTAATTATGGGTTTTCCTCATTATTTGAAAATGGCAAAAGTTGCTGATCCTACGTCTGCACTGTTATTAGATCCGATCAATAAAAAATTTGCGATTTTGTTTGTAACGCGTCGGGATTATCAAGATCAGGATGACAAATTAAAAACTGTGGTTGACACCTTCCAAAACTCTGCAAAAGTCCGTCAGATTCTAGACAAAGACTTTGGGCAAGGTTTGTGGTTTGAAGGCTGGAAATAAGGAGAATAATCATGGTGAGTTTTGGTTCACACATTGAATTTGCAGTACCCCATATTACGATTCGTCATTTAAATAAGTATTACGATGTACAAGGAAAACAAGTTCACGCACTCAAAAACATTAATTTGGATATTCCTGAAGGAAAAATTTTCGGCATTATCGGCAAAAGTGGTGCGGGCAAATCCTCATTGATTCGCACCTTAAATGGGTTAGAAACTATTTCTGATGGTAGTATTCATATACATCAACATGATCTAGGGCAACTTAATCACAATGAGTTAATCGTCCTACGCCAGCGTATTGGCATGATTTTTCAACATTTTAATTTACTATCTGCCAAAACAGTTTGGGAAAATGTCGCGCTTCCATTGAAAATCGCAAAAGTGCCTGCTGCTGAGATTCAAACTCGTGTAGATGAGGTTTTAAATCTAGTCGGTTTAGCTGAAAAGCATCATCACTATCCATCACAATTATCGGGTGGACAAAAACAACGAGTTGGGATTGCCCGCGCATTGGTCAGTAAACCGGAAATACTATTGTGTGATGAGGCAACATCGGCACTTGATCCAGAAAGCACATCTGTTGTTTTATCTTTACTGAAAGAAATTAATCAAAAATTAGGACTCACCATCGTTCTCATTACACATGAAATGCAAGTGATTCGTGAAATTTGCGATCAAGTGGTGGTCATTGATCAAGGTGAAATCGTTGAATCAGGGCAAGTTTGGTCAGTCTTCTCTCGTCCCCAGCAGAAAATCACGCAAGAACTTCTCAATTTGGAACAGCTAGATTTGCCATTCCAGTTACATCAAGAGCGAGCTACACATTTAACGCATACCATTTTGAAAATCAGCTATGCAACTGATTTGAAAAATCCTCCCAACTTAAATGATGTACTTTCTAAAATTGCACTGCCTGTGCATTTATATCAAAGCCATGTAGACACTATTCAACATCATCTGGTTGGCTCACTCATCGTAGGTATTCCTCAATTAGATGTTGATGTGCATACGCTTCATCAGCAATTCCACCATAAAACATCACAAATCGAGGTGCTTGGCTATGCACAACCAGCTCATTGATCTTTTAATTACGGGTACCATTGATACTTTGTTAATGGTCGGTATTTCTGCATTTTTAGCGCTTCTTATTGGATTTCCTATGGCTGTAATCCTCGTCAACACCTCAGAAAATGGGATTTATCCATCAAAAAAAATCAATCATGCCTTAGGTTGGGTGGTAAATATTACGCGCTCTATTCCCTTCTTAATTTTAATGGTGGCGCTCATTCCCTTCACTCGACTGATTGTGGGGACCAGTTATGGGGTATGGGCTGCGGTTGTACCTTTAACTATTGCGGCTACACCTTTTTTCGCACGTATTGCGGAAGTCAGTCTACGAGAAGTTGATCATGGGCTCATAGAAGCTGCACAAGCCATGGGCTGTAATCGCAAACAAATTATTTGGCATGTGCTTTTACCAGAAGCACTGCCTGGTATTGTGGCAGGTTTTACTGTCACGCTTGTAACCATGATCAATTCCTCTGCGATTGCGGGTGCTATTGGTGCGGGTGGTTTAGGTGACATCGCCTACCGATATGGCTACCAACGCTTCGATATGCAAATTATGTTGGCGGTGATCATCGTATTAGTCGTATTGGTCATGCTGATTCAAGCTTTGGGTGATCAATTGGCACATAGTTTGGACAAACGTAAAATCTAATTCACACTATTCAATTGAGTCTCATCTGTGTTTTCGAGAAACATCCAAGCCATGACCTGACTTTGTCATGGCTTTGATGTAAAATCACCGACAATTTTTAAATAACACTGTGTGAGTCTTTTCATGGGTTTTAATTGCGGTATTGTCGGCTTGCCGAACGTTGGTAAATCTACACTTTTCAATGCATTGACGAAAGCTGCTATTGCTGCAGAAAACTTCCCATTCTGTACCATTGAACCAAACACCGGCATCGTTCCTGTTCCAGATCCACGTTTAGATAAATTAACTGCTATTGTTAAACCTCAACGTGTTATTCCAACCACAATGGAATTTGTAGACATCGCAGGTTTAGTTGCTGGTGCTTCTAAAGGTGAAGGTTTAGGGAACCAATTCTTAGCCAACATTCGTGAAACTGATGCAATTGCACACGTAGTACGTTGTTTTGAAGACGAAAATGTTATTCACGTGAACGGCAAAATTGACCCACTTGATGACATTGCAACTATTAACACTGAGCTTGCTTTAGCAGATTTAGAAACAGTATCAAAAGCGGTTACACGTTTAGCAAAGTCTGCGAAAGGTGGTGATAAAGAAGCTGTTGCAACAAAAGCTGTACTAGAAAAAATTCAGCCATTACTTGATGAAGGTCGCCCTGCTCGCGCAGCTGATCTTGATGACGACGAGCGCAAATTAGTTCGTGGCTTTGGTTTATTAACCCTTAAACCAACAATGTATATTGCTAACGTTGCTGAAGATGGTTTTGAAAACAATCCGCACCTTGATGCTGTTAAAAAATTAGCGGCAGAAGAGAATGCTATTGTAGTTCCGCTTTGCAACCAAATCGAAGCTGAAATCTCTTTGCTTGAAGATGATGAGCGTGCTGAATTTTTAGAAGCGATGGGCATGGAAGAACCAGGTCTTAACGTGGTTATTCGTGCAGGTTATGGCTTACTTGGCCTACAAACTTATTTCACTGCAGGCGTTCAAGAAGTTCGTGCTTGGACTGTAAAAATCGGTGCGACCGCTCCTCAAGCTGCTGGTGTGATTCACACTGATTTTGAGAAAGGCTTTATTCGTGCAGAATGCATTGCCTATGACGATTTTGTTCAATACAACGGCGAAGCTGGCGCTAAAGAAGCTGGAAAATGGCGTCTTGAAGGTAAAACTTATGTCGTTCAAGATGGTGATGTTTTACATTTCCGTTTTAACGTTTAAGTCATTAAAAAAACAGCCGAAAGGCTGTTTTTTTTGCAAAGATTATTTAAAAGATTGAGATCATGGATTTTGAGTTGAAGTACTCGAGTGATTTACGTGTTTATGGTCCATGTCATAGCGTAATTGTTTAGCTCGAACCAATACTTTCTCTTCCAGTTTCTTACGTAAACCAACAAGAAATATAAATTCTGCTACGACAAATAAAGGACCTATAGCGAGTCCAACAAGATCATCTACAAAAGCTGGTTTTTTCTTTTCATAATAGTGCCCAATAAATTGAATAATCCATCCCACAATAAAAAATCCAGCACTTACCAATACCCAAGAGGATGTCGCTAAAGCTGCTACTTGTGTGGCTGGCTGATAAATTAAAGCAAATAGCACTGCCATCACTACCCCAAAAATGAGATCCAAACTCAAGTAATAAATCACCGATGCGACGATCAATAACATTGCAAGATCAATGGGATATCCTGCAACTGTAAATTGCGCTTTGGCTGCAAAACACAAGATCGAAAATACAATCAAGGGAATTCCAATAAAATGTGAAAATACGTTTTTACGATCTAGGTGATAAGCTGCATATTGTCCAAGCAAGCTCTCTAAACGAGTCATGTTATCATTCCTTTTTCTGACTATTTCCTTCACTATATATAAATGTAAACCAATAAGTTGTCGACTAGACGACAAATAAACAGCATAAAAGGGATAATTTTGCTTTCAAATCAATACGTTTATCTTTTAAAAAATAATTGGTGGTTTAGCCAGTTTGATCATGAACTACAACAGCTGATGCTCGAACATGCACAGCTCATTGAATATGGCAAAGAGCAACTGATATTTTCTAAAGCTGATCAATTTGATGGCATTTATGCCGTGATTGATGGTGCTGTTCGTTTAGCACATATTGACGTAGAAGGTCGTGAGGCGGTGACAGTTATCGCAGATCCCATTATGTGGTTTGGTGAAATTTCGTTGATTGATCAACAACCCCGCTCTCATCATGCGATTACCAGTAAAAAATCCAAAATCCTCAAAATAAGTCGTGTAGGACTTGATCTAATTTTAGAACAATATCCAAAATTTTGGTTTTATATGGCCAAATTGGTCAGTCATAAACTCCGTTATGCTTTCATGGAGTTGGTGTCTATTCAAACACAACCCCTTATTCAACGTTTAGCCCAAAGATTAATCTTTATCTTAAATGGATACGGTAATCTCAAAGAGATTGAAAAAAACACCATCAACCTATCTCAAGAACAATTGGCACAAATGTTAGTCTGCTCAAGACAGACCATTAATCAAGAACTACAGCATTTAGAAAAAATTGGCGCAATTAAAATTGCATTTAAAAAAATTGAGGTGATTAATCTCAATCAACTTAAAGCTTTAGCCGATCAAACTTAACCGACTAAAGATGATATGCTTCAGTAAAATCTGGATTAATCATTGTATTGGGGTGGCTAGGGTCACTTAAAATAATTTTGTATACGCCTTGGTGTTTCCTAATTCTGGTTGCTCAATTGCAGTTTTGCACTGCGCTTTATCGCGTTCATAATTGGCTTGACGCTGTGCGAGCTGACCCTCATTTTCCACGATTGCACGTGCCCAAGCATCTATGGTTGTTAGCGCTTTACGACAAAGCGCATATTTCCCTTCAGTCACTGAGTCGGTCATTTTGACATTAATACGCCAATCCAACACCAATTGACGCACAGGCTCGCGTACTTGTGATGGTATAAGCGCTTTATTGGCTTGATACAGAATAGGATCAACCTGATTAATCAATTGCCAAGCATGATTTGCATATTCAGTTGCATCATTGGTCAACTTCGGTGCTTCTTTAATTTCAACCTTTTCATCGGCAGTTTCTGCCTGACCACCACAACCGGACAAAGTGAAGATGAGGAATGTAGTCAATGCAGCTAATTTAAAGGGAGATTGAATCGCAAACATGACATCGCTCTAATAAACTATTCGGCACTATGCTAGTAAATTCGGGTAGAATACTCAATCTCGTTTTATACCTTTTGTTCCAATCTCCAATTAGGTTTATCGTGACCCAATCAAGCTCCCCACACATGACACCGGCAAGTTTTTGGCAAGGTGCCAAAGATAGTCAAGCCATCATTTTCACCTATTTGCCTGTTTCATTCGCGTTTGGTGTATCTGCAACTCAATTTGGTTTTACAGCGTGGGAAGCATTATTTTTATCCTGTTCGATGTATGCCGGTGCCAGTCAATTTTTGGTGGTTGCCTTACTCGGCAGTGGCACTTCTATCTGGATGACAGCCTTAACAGTAATAGCGCTTGATATTCGACATTTGTTATATGGCCCTGCTTTACAAAACTTAATTCAAGATAAACTCAATCTGAAAAAAACTGCAATTTGGTCATGGGGCTTGACCGACGAAGTCTTTGCATCAGGCATGATTAAACTTTCGCAACGCCGTCAAGAATGGTCTGAATCTTGGATGTTAGGTCTGAGTCTGTTTAGCTGGTTGTCTTGGGCACTTGGATCTTTTCTCGGGGGCTTATTTGCAGATCAAGTCAGTCATCTCCCCCAATTTTTGCAAGCAGCGCTCGACTTTCTATTACCTGCACTTTTCTTGAGCTTTTTATTGGCTGCATTTGAGAAAAAACATACCTTTGTCGTGACCATCACCATTATTGTTTCTGCTATTGCGTGTTACTTTATCGATTTATCTGCAGCGATATTCATTGGCATAAGCTCTGGTATTTTGGCTGGTTTGTTTAAACATTATGTACTGAAGCAACATGATCCTTTGCACACAGGTGAACAATCATGAATCTAGAAATTATTTGTGTCGGTATTCTAGTCGGTATCGCGAATTTCGCCTCACGCTTTGGTCCTTTTTTTGTGATTCAAAAACTGCAACAAGGTCGCCAGAAACGCGGTGCACTTTGGCTCAAAATCGCCCTTGGATCAATCGGTATTGCTGCGATCAGTTCAATGCTCGTGGTCGCGACTTTACCACCGCTCTTAGAAACACCCAATAAGAGCGTTGCCATGTTAATTGGTTTTATTGTGCTCTCGGGTTTGTATTTCAAATTTAAACAGATTGTACCTGCAACACTCACGGCCGCACTCACATACGGTTTGGTGTATACCTATTTCCCACTTTAAACATTTCTTGCGTAATATTCATTCAGATTCTAAATTTATAAGCCTGATCCTCGGATAAGGCTTATGCATTTTTATCAATAAAAAAATTAAACGATATCAAAATAATTTCTTGCTTTTTCTTGTATTCATCGCGCTCAAGAGGTTTTAGTTCTGATATGCTAAAAGTCCATAATATCAAGCACGGATGAATCAAATGCTTATTACACTCGGTACTCCACTTCAATCTTCGGCGTTTAAAGTTCTATTATTGGGTTCAGGTGAGTTGGGTAAAGAGGTGGTAATATCATTACAACGATTAGGTGTAGAAGTACATGCAGCAGATCGCTATGACAATGCACCTGCCATGCAAGTTGCTCATCATTCCTATACTTTGAATATGGCGGACCCAAAAGAATTAAAAAAACTGATTGAACAAGTTCAACCTCATTTAATTGTTCCTGAGATTGAAGCCATTGCCACTGAAGTCTTAGTGGAAATCGAAGATGCTAAAACTGCCGTAGTTATTCCCTCTGCGAAAGCCGTGAATCTCACCATGAATCGTGAAGGAATTCGTCGCCTCGCAGCTGAGGAACTAGGGCTACCAACCTCGGCTTATCGTTTTGCCAATAGTTTGGAATCATTCCGTGCAGCATGTGATGATATTGGCTATCCAAATTTTGTAAAACCTGTGATGTCATCATCAGGTAAAGGACAGTCACGCGTAAAATCTTTTGATGAAGTCGACGCGGCTTGGGAATATGCTCAAACAGGTGGTCGTGTCAATCAAGGCACTGTCATCGTAGAATCGCAAATTGATTTTGATTTCGAAATTACATTACTCACAGTACGCGCAAAAAATCCTGAAACAGGAGACATCGAAACGCACTTCTGCGACCCTATTGGACACCGTCAAGATGCAGGTGACTATGTAGAAAGCTGGCAACCTCAACCTATGAGCACAGCTGCCCTTGATGAAGCAAAACGTATTGCCAATAAAGTCACAGTAGCGCTAGGCGGTTGCGGTATTTTTGGAGTGGAATTATTCGTTAAAGGTGATCAAGTTTGGTTCAGTGAAGTTTCTCCACGTCCACATGACACTGGATTAGTGACACTTGCATCTCAATATCAAAGTGAATTTGAACTTCATGCTCGTGCGATTTTAGGTCTTCCAGTGAATACGCAACGTCACAGTGTGGCTGCAAGCGCTGTGATCTATGCAGGTGTTGATGATACGAATTTGTCATTTTCTGGCTTAAATCTTGCTATGCAAAACCCTAATGTCGATTTACGTCTTTTTGGCAAACCTGAAGGTTTTAAACGTCGCCGTATGGGGGTCTCAACTGCACGTGCTGAAACAACTGACATTGCACGCGAATTAGCGACTGAAGCAGCTTCAAAAGTAATTGTAAATCAAAATAAATAATTCATTAGGTAGGCCATCATTTCATGATCAATACGTCTCCATTAGCAAACTATGTTTCGAGTAATCACGACATCAAGGCAATTAATCAATGGCGCTCAGATGTTGAAAATCAATTACAACATGAGTTTGAACATGGTAAGGCGATACGTGAGATCATCCTCACTCGATCAAATCTGATTGATGAGGCGCTTAAATTCCTTTGGCAGCATGCTGAGTTAGATCAAACAGATCTAGGCTTGTTCGCTGTAGGAGGTTATGGTCGTCGTGAAATGATGCCCTACTCTGATGTCGACATTCTGATCCTTTCAGAAGATGATCTTACACAAGAACAAGAAAATGCCATTACCATTTTTATTTCCTCTCTATGGGATGTTGGCAATTTTAAACCTGGCGTAAGTGTAAGAACCATTCAACAGTGCTTTGAACAGGCCATGAATGACTTAACGGTAGCTACATCTCTCATTGAGTCTCGTTTAATTATTGGCAATGAACACTTAGCGAAATGGCCTCGTCGTGTTGTTTCACAAACTTGGACGGATAAAACCTTCTTTGATGCCAAGATGGAAGAACAAGCCAAACGCTACGCTCAGCACAACAACACTGAAAGTAATTTAGAACCTGATATCAAAAATGCACCGGGCGGCATTCGAGACATTAACCAAATTGGTTGGATTGCAAAACGGCATTTCCGAGTAAATCGTATATACGATCTTGTACATTTAGGTTTCATTTCTGAGTTTGAACTTGGGGTTCTCGAAGATGCTGAGAATTTTCTCTGGGAAATTCGTCATCATTTACACCGCTTAACTAAGCGTGATGAAAACCGACTATTGTTTGATTACCAACGCGATATCGCAGCAAAATTTGGTTACCACAAAGTCGAAGGTGAACATATCAATTATCCAATTGAACAGTTCATGAAACGCTACTATCGAGCAGCTCAGCAGGTTTCAACCCTGAATGAAATGCTACTCGCCTATTTTAATGAGTCTGTCATCACGCCTCGTTTACCCAACTATGAGCGTAAAATTGAGGAAGTGAATGAAAACTTCAAATTGGTGGATGGTAAACTCGCAGTTCAACACCATAAAATTTTTGCAGAGAAGCCTACAGCCATCCTTGAGATTTTCTATATCCTAGCAAATCGACCTGATATTGATGGGATTCGAGCGCGTACACTACGATTACTCACTTTAGCTGCAAAACGCATTGATCAAGCGTATAGAGACAATCCAATTAATCAAGCCTTGTTTATGGCGATCATCCGATCACCAAATAACTTATATGAAACATTGCTTGCAATGAAACGTTATGGTGTACTCGGCAACTATATTCCTGCATTTGGGCAAATCATGGGCCTTATGCAATACGATTTATTCCATATCTATACTGTAGATGCACATACGCTCCTACTCTTACGTAATTTAAATCGTTTTAAAGCGCCAGAATTTGCTAAAGATTTTCCTGTCGTAAGTTCGGTATTCCAGCGTCTGGTGCGCCGAGACATCGTATTCCTCGCTGCTTTGTTCCATGATATCGCCAAAGGTCGTGGTGGAGACCATAGTGAATTGGGCGCGGTTGATGCCATTGAGTTCTGTAGCAAGCACGGTTTTACTGAGCGTGAGTGTAATCTTGTTGCGTGGTTAATCCAAAATCATCTATTGATGTCGATGACTGCGCAGAAAAAAGATATTTCTGATCCAGATGTTGTAAAAGATTTTGCCGAGAAGCTAGGTGATATGGAACACTTAGACTATCTGTATACGCTTACAGTGGCTGACATTAACGCAACCAATCCTAAGCTTTGGAACACATGGCGAGCATCGCTCATGCGTCAGTTATATACCAATGCTCGTGACGTTATTCGTAGTGGTTTGGGACGTCCTGTCGATTACCAAATGCTGATCGAAGATACCAAATTTGCAGCAAGTGAATTACTTGTCAATGATTATGCTTTAGAAGCTGTTGAAAAAGTTTGGCAAGAACTTGGTGACGAATACTTCCTCAAAGAAACTGCAGATGAAGTCGCATGGCATACACGTGCAATCCTAGATCATGGTGATAATTCAGCACCATTGGTGATGATGCGCGCGCACCGTAAATCAGCGCAAGATGCTGTGCAGATTTTTATTTACACTCAAGATCAACCTAATCTTTTTGCCACCACTGTTGCAGTTCTAGATCGTATGAATCTAGATGTACAAGATGCACGCATTATTACAGCAACTAAATCCTTTAGCTTAGACACCTACGTGGTGCTTGATCGTTTTGGCACATTAGTGACAGATCCAGAACGTGAAAATACGGTAAAAGAATCATTGGTGCACGCATTAACAGATTCACAAAATTATCCAGGTTTAATGCAACGCCGTATACCACGCCAACTTCGTCATTTTGATATCGAAAACACAATTGATATTACGTTGAACGAGGCGCTACAGCAAAATATGGTCGAGATCTCTACCCTCGATCAGCCTGGATTACTTGCCCGTATCGGTGGCTTATTTATGATGCAAGGTCTCGATATCCATTCCGCGAAAATCGCCACCTTGGGTGAGCGCGCAGAAGATATTTTCTTTGTAACCAAAAAGAATGGCGAACCTATGAATTTAACTGAAGCTCAGGCTTTTGCTGAACAATTAAAAGCAGCATTAGATGAGGCTTCAAATCAGGTCTGTAATCATCATTAAAATTTAGATTTAACCCGACGGTAACTGTTTCATGAACTCTAGTTTAAACCTATTACATCCTTATCCATTTGAAAAGTTGAATAAACTTTTTCAGGATGTAAAACCTGCAAATCTTCCGTTAATTCCATTGTCAATTGGTGAGCCAAAACATCCTGCACCTGAATTCGTAAAACAAGCTATTGTCGATAACTTCAATCATCTTTCGACATACCCAAACAGTAAAGGCTTACCAGAATTACGTGAAAGTATTTCGCAATGGCTCACACGCCGTTTCAAATTAAATGCTATTAGCGCAGAAGATCATATTTTACCTGTGACTGGCACACGTGAAGGAATTTTCTCATTCGTACAAGCGCTGATCAATCGTGATGAAGCGCCTTATGTAGTTATGCCGAATCCCTTTTATCAAATTTACGAAGGTGCAGCTTTACTCGCTGGCGCTCAACCCTATTTCATCAACTGTACTGAAGAAAATGGTTACCTTGGCGACTTCGATGCTGTCCCTGCAGAAGTATGGGAGAAGACAGCTTTGCTCTTTATCTGCACCCCCGGAAATCCGACAGGTGCTGTGCTTTCAAAAGAACAGTTCAAAAAATTAATTGCGCTCTCTGATCAATACAATTTTGTCATCGCATCTGATGAATGCTATTCAGAACTATGGTTTGATGAAGCCCCTGTAGGATTACTCGAAGTTTGTGCTGAACTAGGTCGTGATGACTATAAAAACTGTATCGTATTCCACTCTCTGTCTAAACGTTCTAATTTACCAGGTATGCGATCTGGCTTCGTTGCAGGTGATGCTAGTCTATTAAAACCTTATTTAAAATTCCGCACTTACCACGGTGCTGCAATGCCAGTACAACATCAATTGGCATCGATTGCTGCATGGAATGATGAAGCACATGTTGAAGAAAACCGTAAACAATACCGTGCTAAATTTGATTTATTCCAACAAGAATTAGGTCATTTGCTACCACTGAAAAAGCCTGATGCGGGTTTCTATTATTGGTTAAAGGTCGATAATGATGAAACTTTTGCCAAAATGCTGATGGAAAAAGCACATATCAAAGTCTTACCGGGTCGTTATTTATCTCGTGATACTGAACAAGGCAACCCAGGTGAAAACCATGTTCGTTTGGCACTGGTCGCAGATTTAGACCAATGTAAAGAAGTTGTTAAACGCTTAAAAGCAATTCTCTAATCGTGCATAATCTTTAACTTTAAGCCCTCTTTTTAGAGGGCTTATTTATTTTATTGATGAGTAAATGCTAGTCCAAATATTGGACTATAGCTCCCCTAAAGAAAATGTGAGGTTAACTTTGAAAACATCATTCATTTTAAAAATTAGTCAAAAAAACGCCATGAATTTTCATGGCGTTTTAAAATACTTAATGACTTTAATTGGAAAATTACAAAGTAGCCAGAATGTCTCTTAAAGTCTGATTTGGATTTTCTGATTTAGTAATCGGACGACCAATCACCAAGTGTGTAGAACCATCTAACATTGCTTGCTTAGGTGTAACAATACGTTTTTGATCATCCGCTGCAGAACCTTCCGGACGAATTCCCGGAGTGACGAGAGCAAAGTTCTGACCTAAAGTTTCGCGTAACATTTTTGCTTCTTGCGCAGAACATACAACACCATCCAAGCCACTTTCTTGAGTCAAGGTCGCTAGACGTTTTACATGTTCAAAAGGCTCAATATCCAAACCAAGATCACGTAGATCTTCTCGCCCCATTGAAGTTAATACGGTGACTGCAATCAACTGTGTTTGATAGTTACCTGATTTTAATCTTTCTACACAAGTTTCCATCATTTTTCGTCCACCAGATGCGTGAACATTAACCATCCATACCCCTTGATCTGCAGCAGCGCAAACGGCTTGTGCTGTAGTATTTGGAATATCATGAAATTTTAAATCTAAAAATACTTCAAAACCCTGATCATGCAATGCTTTTACAACAGTCGGACCTTCATGTGTAAAAAGTTCTTTACCCACCTTTACGCGACAAAGTTTAGGATCCAAATTTTCAGCCATTTTCAATGCGTCGTATTGGCTTTTTGCATCTAAAGCAACAATGATACTCAAGGTTGTTCTTCCGTCCATCTAAAGTTGCGTCATTATAAAGATGTTCAACTTAAGCTGCAAAATTAACTTTCAAAAACTCAGCATAAAATTCAACAGTTTATTTTCAATAAAAAAAACCTCTAAAATAAATTTTAGAGGTTTTTTAAATATTTATAAATTACAGCGGATTTGAGTTACGCGGATCTGAATGCACATCTAATACTGTCTTTTCATGACGTACATTTGCAGCAGCTTCTGCAGCAGCTAACTGAGCATTTTGGATTTGTTCTTTACGAAGATATTCAATATCTTTGCGAAGACGCTTAATTTCCCAACTATTTTGGAATACACGGAAAACTTGAACTCCGAGCAATAATCCAACGATGATCCCAAGTGCCAGAGTCAACAAAAGCAATAAACCTAATCTCATTGCCGGTACTTGAGTGAATAGAAGATCAACAGTCAGTTCTGTACCATTTTGCAGAACCAATGCCAATGCATATCCAAAGATTACAACTAACAGTGCAACTAATACGTAACGCATAACCACCCCTGAGTAATTTATTATTTTCCTGCTGATTCGTTTACAGCATCTCTTAGTGCTTTACCTGGTTTGAAATGAGGTACAGCTTTAGCAGCCACTTCAACTGACTTACCTGTTTTAGGATTACGCCCAACTCGCGGTTCGCGATGATGTAAAGCAAAACTTCCAAACCCACGAATTTCAATACGATTATCAGCTGATAATGACTCAATCATTTGATCGATCATAATTTTAACAGCTTCTTCGACCAATGGCTCAGCCAAATGAGGGTTTTTGATAGAAATACGTTCTATTAAGTCAGACTTATTAAGTGCTTCAGTAGTCATCTGCGACCTCTTTAATTATCAAGCTACTCTGTGCATAGCGAGATAATAACCTGTTTAAATACAAAACGGTAGCGCAGTAAGTCAATACTACGCTACCGTTTACAGTATTTGTGTAAAAAGTATTAGTTAAATTACATTAACAATACATTCAACACGAAAGACTTAGTGGTTCATTTGAGCTTTGATCAAATCACCAATTGTCTTAGGACCGTTGTCTTGACCTGCAGAAGCAGTTTTCAAGTTAGCAACAGCTTCTTTCTCTTCAGCTTCGTCTTTCGCTTTGATAGACAAGTTGATTGCGCGTGATTTGCGATCAACATTGATGATCTTAGCTTCAACTTCTTGACCAACTTCTAAGAATTTAGTTGCATCTTCAACGCGGTCACGGTTGATTTCTGAAGCTTTAAGAGAAGCTTCAACTTCGTCAGCCAACTTAATTGTTGCGCCACGAGCATCAACTGCAACTACAGTACCTTTAACAAGAGCACCACGTTCGTTAGCAGCTAAGAAATCGTTGAACGGATCGCTGTTCATTTGCTTGATACCAAGGCTAATACGGTTGCCTTCAGCGTCTACAGAAAGGATAACCGCTTCAACAGTGTCACCTTTCTTGTAACGACGAATCGCTTCTTCGCCTTGTTCATTCCAAGAAATGTCAGATAAGTGAACTAGACCATCGATACCGCCTGGTAAACCAATGAAGATACCGAAGTCAGTGATAGACTTGATTGTACCTGAAACTTTTTCACCTTTGTCGTGAGCCTTAGCAAACTCTTCCCATGGGTTAGCACGAGTTTGTTTGATACCAAGAGAAATACGACGACGCTCTTCATCAACTTCAAGAACCATAACATCAACTTCATCACCAATCTGAACAACTTTAGATGGGTGGATGTTCTTGTTTGTGTGGTCCATTTCTGAAACGTGTACTAAGCCTTCAACGCCTTCAGCGATTTCAGCGAAGCAACCGTAATCAGTTAAGTTAGTTACACGCGCTTTAACGATAGAACCTTTAGGGTAACGGTTCATGATCGCTAACCATGGATCTTCACCAAGTTGTTTAAGACCTAATGATACACGGTTACGCTCTTTGTCAAATTTAAGTACTTTAACAGTAACTTCTTGACCAACTTCAACAACTTCTGATGGATGCTTGATACGTTTCCAAGCCATGTCAGTGATGTGAAGAAGACCATCAATACCGCCAAGGTCAACGAAAGCACCGTAGTCAGTAAGGTTTTTGATTGTACCAGTAACTGTTTGACCTTCTTCAAGTTGAGAAAGAAGAGCTTCACGGTCAGCTGAAGATTCAGCTTCCATAACAGCACGACGTGATACAACAACGTTGTTACGTTTAGCGTCAAGTTTGATAACTTTGAACTCTAACTCTTTACCTTCAAGGTGAGTAGTGTCACGGATAGGACGAGTGTCTACCAAAGAACCTGGTAAGAACGCACGTACTGGACCGATGTCAACAGTGAAACCGCCTTTAACCTTACCAGAGATAACACCAGTAACGATCTCGCCGTCTTCAAAGATTTTTTCAAGTTTAGTCCAAGTTTCAGCACGTTTAGCTTTTTCACGTGATAAAACTGTTTGACCCATACCGTTGTCAAGCGCTTCAACAACTACGTCAACTGTGTCACCAACGTTAACTTCAAGTTCACGTTGTTCGTTTAAGAATTCAGAGCGAGCTACTACGCCTTCAGATTTAAGGCCAGTATCTACAGTTACCCAGTCAGAATCGATGCTAACAACGATACCTTGGATGACTGCACCCTTTTCAACGTTGAGGTTTAATTCGCTTGCTTCAAAGAGGGCTGCAAAAGATTCGGTCATGATATACCTAGAAAAGTCAGCGGTCTTGGATCAGACAAGGCCGGTTTAGTTAAGTATCGACATAGTCCATATAGAACTGATCAAGCTATGCTTCCACTAATATTCATTAATTTATCTTATTGCGCATCAATATATGCGGTCATCAGGTTAAATACAGCGTCAATGTCCAGATCTGAACTATCGATAATGTAAGCCCCTTCAGCCGGCTTAAGCGGCGCAACGGTTCTTTCCATATCACGCTTATCACGTGCTTGGATATTAGATAAAATGTCGCTTATTTTAACATTTTGCCCCATGGCCTGCAACTGCTTTACACGTCGCTCAGCACGAGACTCAGCAGAAGCCGTCAAATATATTTTTGCTTGGGCTTCTGGGAAGATTGAAGTCGCCATATCACGGCCATCGGCAACAAGACCTGGTGCTTGAGCAAATGCACGTTGTCTTTCGAATAATGCCTGTCTTAATTCAGGTACAACTGCAACCTTGGATGCAAACTCACCGACTTTTTCAGTGCGAATTTCATCCGTTACATCATGCCCGTTAAGTAAAATTTTTGTTTTTAAATGATCACTAACAAATCGAATATCGAGATGAGTCGCTATTTCTACGCATTTAACCAACACATCTGGATTGTGAATTGAATCAATTAAATTCAGTTGATGTAATGACAATCCCAACAAACGATACAAGGCTCCAGAATCCAGTAAATGAAACTGGTAATGCTGTGCCAATTTAGCTGCCAAAGTTCCTTTGCCTGAACCGCTTGGTCCATCGATCGTGATAATTTGAATTGTCATTACTTTACCAACTTCGCCTTAGAGGCGTTTTGCTAATTTCTTAAAGCCAAGTGTAATAGCAAGTTTGAGTTGTGCAAGAATTAATTTGCTCACAAATGGTGCTCTTGCCTGTAATTCGATCGTGTATGTGACTAAAGTTTTAGCTGATGAAAGCTCTTTGAATTCAATAATTCCGAGATGATGTTTGATTAATGGATTCTTGATAAGTTTGTATTCAATACGCTTATTTAGTTCTAGTACAGTAATTTGTTCTTGAATTGGCTTTATTGGGCCTAATCCCATTTTTCGTACTGATCCAATCCCATCAGGACGACTTGGATCAGCTGCATCTTTAATGCGTACAACCTGAATCGGTGCAAATACATCATTATAAGTCGCATGTTTTGACAAAACTTCAAATACACGATCTATAGGCTGGTTAAATTCTTGTTTAACTTGGATTGAATTCATTTTTTTATTCCTTTTCATTGAGTCCGCTTCATACTGACAATACATTATGTCAATTTTTCCACAATCAACAATAGCAATCATTCCTGATTATTTTCTATTTTTTGTCGTACACGCTGTTGTTTTTTTTGTTCACGTCTGAATTTAAAAAATTCTGAAAGCTGATGAGCACACGCTGATTGCATGCAGCCCCCTTCAAATTCAAATATATGGTTGTAATAACCTTGATTATTTAATAACTGTCGCGCACTGACTAGAGAACCCGCTTTAGGCTCTAAAGTACCAAATACAACACGACGAACTCGAGCATGAATTAAAGCCCCCACACACATCGTGCATGGCTCAAGGGTTACATAAAGGGTTGCATCTTCTGGTAGACGATAGTTCTGAATTTGATTACATGCTTGGCGAAGTGCGACCACTTCTGCATGAGCAGTTGGATCATGACTCAGGATGGGTTGATTATATCCTTCACCAATCACTTTTCCCTGACTCACAATGACAGCTCCAACAGGGATTTCTCCCAATTGAGCTGCCAATGCAGCCTGCTCATAGGCACGCTGCATCCATTTTAGATCTTCGGCATCAAATTGAATTTCAGACAAAATTAGATAATACCGTACTGTTTTAACAAGTTATTCCAGCTCTCGATATTTGTGACCGGTGGGTGCGCACCTAAAATTCCTTTTAAGGACATAGATTCTGCAGGTGTCCATTCAGGAGATAAATCTTTATCCACTAAACGTGCACGCACGCCTTCAACAAAATCAGGATGTCTAATTTTCCAATCAGAAATTTGAGTTTCAAGCTCAAATACTTCTTGCCAAGGATGAACTTGACGCCCCCATTGCCATAACAACCAGGTAATCGCAGCCGTACTCGGTGAGCCTTTTGCAAGATTTTCACTCGCTTGTCTTAGCCAATCACTACGTGCATCACTCAAACCGATGATTGCCTCGTAGTCATTTTCAAAGTTTGCACCACGACAGACACTGTGAATCACATCTAACGAGATTTGCAGTGGCCCTGGAGAAACTGGTCGATGCAAACTATTTAAAGTGTCATCTAATGCCCTAAAATCGCCAGCAGGATAATGATCCCAATCGATATTGATCAACTTTTGTAAAACAACATCGCGCTGAGCATCACAAATATGAGTCGCCCAACCAATACCATAAGCTCCTGCCGCAGTCATGATCGATCCAGTTAAACCTGTAAATAGACCTATTGGACCACGATCTGCCAAGAAACGACTAGCACCAACATCTGGATATAAACCAATATTTACTTCTGGCATTGCAAGGCGCGAATAAGGTGTAACCAGTCTAAATGGCGCAGCCATAAATAGACCAAGCCCACCGCCCATCACATAACCTTCACCCCAAACGACTATCGGCTTAGCGTAGTCATGCAACAAAAGATCTAGCGCGTATTCTTGTTCAAAAAATTTATTTGCCGCATCAACTTCATTATTGATGACCAACTGACGGAGTTTGCGCACATCCCCGCCGGCACAAAAAGCTTTAGGTGTTGTTGAATCAAACCAGATCGCTTTAACGGCATCATCATGATGAAACTTTTCAAAAACAGCCAATAAAGCCGTCACAATAGATTCATCAAGTGCATGTAAAGATTTTGGACGATTTAATCGAACCACTCTCCATCCATTCTGTGCTTCTTCAACAATTAAGTCAGGATGATATTGATTCGTCTCAGGAGATATTGTCATGCTTCCAGCTGCCATTTAATTGGCTCAATGCCATTTTGTTTAAGATAATTATTTGTTTTTGAAAAAACTTTACACCCAAAAAAACCACCTCGGTTTGCTGCCAATGGTGATGGATGTGCTGCTTTTAAGACCAAATGCTTACTTTGGTCAATTCGTTGACCTTTCTTATGCGCGTAAGCACCCCAAAGAATGAAAACGATCTTTTCACGTTGCTCATTTAGAACATCTATCGCAGCATCGGTGAAATCTTCCCAACCTTTCTTTTGGTGTGAAGTTGGCTGGCCCGCTTCAACAGTCAATACACTGTTCAGCAACAAGACACCCTCTTCAGCCCATTGGGTTAAATCACCATGCTTGGCAGGCGCTATTCCAAGGTCAGTGCTGAGTTCGTGATAGATATTACGCAAAGACGGCGGTAATGCAACACCCTTTTGCACTGAAAAACTCAATCCATGTGCTTGATTTGGACCATGATAAGGATCTTGACCGAGAATCACGACCTTTACACGATCTAAGGGTGTGGTGTTGAACGCATTAAAAATAAGGGAATTAGGTGGGTATATCACCTTATTCGCCTGTAATTCAGATTTGAGAAAAGCCTTCAGCTGATCCATTTTATCGCTGAGCAAAAAATCTGCTAAAGCATACTTCCAACCATCCTCTAACCGAACTTGATTCAGTTGACTTAATTCTTGTTCGGTGAGTTGCATTGTGTTCATCCCTAAATCAATCACAGCTTTAAAGTTTTACTTGTAAATCTACACTTGGGTTCTTAAAAGTGAAGCCTTGTTTCAATTGTTCGTACATTTTAGGATCAGACCATTCATTTTGAATTTGTTCTGAGAATACGATTTGATCCAGCTCCAATAAGCCCATCTGTTCATTTACGATATCTTCAGCAAAACTTTGCGCATAGCCTGTGTCAGTTTCATGCACGATCACTGAATAGACTTCAACATCACCTTCACCATTTTGCGTGATTGTTGATTTCAGTACTTGTTCTGCCAAATAAAAGAAAATTCGAGAAAATTGTTCAGCAGAAGGTGAAACGGGTAATGAAACCCAACGCGCACTAAAAGTTTTACATGCTTGAATATATTCAGCTGAATCCTCTTGCCAAAAACAAATCGCATGATCAAAACTATCATAAAGTTCTTTGATCACACCTTTCAGCAAACCAAAATCATAGACCATTTGACCATGATCTAGCTTTGAGGCTTTCAATAATAATTCGACTTTATAGCTATGACCATGAATTGAACGCTTACAGCGGTCTGATGTGCAATTTCGCACAATATGCGCGTTTTCAAACTTAAATAATTTTCGAATTAACATATGTCAGAGCAATAAAAAATCATGGATTAAAATGATTATAGTGCATATTCACACAACTCATCATTAATTTTAACGTTTTAAGCAATTGGCAAAACGTATTAAAAACAAAAAAATAAAAAGCCATCATTCAATTTGTTTAAATTAATAGTTTAGCAATTTAATCAATTGGTTTGAAGAGGTGCCAAACTTCTTGAGAAGACATAAACCTTTTCTTCATCACGCATCAGATAACTCGAAAAATATCGCTTTCGATCAGATAGCATGATTTCAATATCTGCTCGATAGAATGCAGATTTAACATCAAAATTATTTTTTGCTGTGCTTTTAGCTTCTTCACTTAACTGACTTAGAGTGTTAAGTTCCCAGAGCTGATCTACGGACTCAAAAAATTCACCATTGGCTTTTTTTTGATCCAAATCACGCTGTACATTTTGCACATCCAAACTAGGGTCTATAGCAGCAATAATCATCGCTGGTGCTGTATTAATATTAATTTTAATTTCTTTTAAAGGAATCGCTGTAACATAAGGTTTTATCAATAAAAACTTATCACCTTCAAATCCTCGCACTTGCTTCAACTCTTCAACGCTATGAAAAGGACCATTCGCTGGCAAATAAGGACGCGTTAAACTTAAATAATAATTACTCTCTCCCCCCATCGCGCCAATCGTCAAATCATCTTGATCTTGCCAATCAATTACCGCTTCACTCAATTCTTCTGGTAAACCAAGCTTTGTTAATAATCCCTTAAAGTAATTCACCGCATTATCATTCGACACACCATCATCTTTGACCAAACTGTTTAAATTAAACTTACCCGTTTCATCAATAATTCGCCCTGCGACATAACCACCATCAATTGGAAATGGTGGCATCGGTTGAGCCCAAGTTTCTTGAAGATTATCTGATTTTGAATTGGACTTGGCATCTTGAACCAATAATTCCGAGAAAAAAGCTTCAGCACTTTTTGCATAATACAGTGCTTGGTTTTGACGAATCACATAGGCCGTATTTTCACTGGTATTGTATTGACGATGGGCAATCGTCGCAGCAATGATAGTTGCCAAAGCGACTAACATCAAAATCGTAATCAGGGCGATTCCTTTTTGCTGCTTCATGCATTTTCCTAATGATTATTGACTAGATGCCGGTTTTAAATAGTCAGTATTAAGCAAACTAAAAATCCACTCGTATTCAACATCTTGTTGTTTAAATCTAATTCGCATACCTTTAGGCAATAGCCGAGCAACACCATCTTGAACATCATTACTATTAGAACTTATTGTTGATGTATCCGGCCACGAATTCAATTCATTCGGGTTCAAAATTGTGATTTGAAACTCATCCACATTCTCTAGGATCGTACTGGATAAAGGTTGGGTTGTTTGAAGAACATTCAGATTGGGATACTTTAAACGATAAACTTTTCGATCTTGTGCATTATAACGATATTCTATTCTCTCAAATGGAGACAAACCCTGTTTCAGCGGGTCTGTGACCCCTGCCTTACTAAATTGTAAAGACTGATCATCCAGTAAAAGTGCAGGTTGAATTTGTCCTGCGATATTTGCAGTCAGCGGTACAATTTGCAAAGCATCTCTTTGCATTTGTAAATAACTATCTTGCAAACTGAGAAGTTGCTGTTCATGCACCGCATTTCGATCTTTGACTTTATTCAAATAATCAAAAATTTTCCATCCCAAAGCAGACAATACTGCAAAGATGGCTATTGCAACCAAAAGCTCTACCAAGGTAAAACCTTGTTGTTTACTCTTGATCATGAGTTGGATTGCTCTCTGAGAGGATAGTTATAAAACATCATGGTGGTGACACCTGATTCAACTTTACCTAAATCATTGTTATATAGACTCACTTGCACTTCTATTTTCTGAACATCTGGGCTAATGGTCGCTTCTGATTTTTTATCAATTTGCCAACTTAACCCTTGAGAGGTAATTTGCTTCGATTGAGTTCCCTCTAACCATTCACCACTAATTTGCATTGCAGCGACTTCATTTTGTGCAACGAATTGTGCTTTTGTTCGCAAAATTGCATTCGCAGTCGCCTGTGTGTACTGCATAGCTACCTTCGTCAATGACATTGCTGCTACAGCGAAAATAGCCAAAGCCACCACAACCTCAATCAAGGTAAATCCTTTAAGCGCCCGCATCGATTTTACCCAAGTAATCTATTTGAATAAGATCACCAATTGCTTTGTGTTCATAATACATTTGAATTGTGACAGGTTTAACCTCGCCATTGCCCAACCAAATTAATTTCGGTGCATTATTATTCATCAAGTCTGCATTCGTTGCATTTTCAAAACTATACTCGCTACTTTCAATTTGAAATGAAACCTTAGCAGGTAGCTCTCTCGCAGAAAACTCTGGCATTTCAACCCAAGTAGAAGGTTGACGATTATTGTTCGATACAAGCGTCTGCTCAGGACGAGTTAAATCATTATATTTTTGAAATGTATAGCGAAACTGATCACCATTCCATTGTGGCACCAATGCAACCACTAACGATTGATCAACAGCCTCTCGTTGAATACGTTTTAAATCTAATATTAAAGCTTCTCTAGCTTGCATTGCCTTACGTTGATCAATCCCACCAATATTCATCACCACCAATGCTGCCATGATGCTGATGATCACAATGACCACCATCAATTCGATTAAAGTAAATCCGCCTTGACGGTGATCTAGAGATTGCATATTAGGCCACTGATTCTGTCAAATTAATCTGTTTAGGCATCATCAACGCTTGATCAATTAAAGCAACCCTTAGCGTATCTCGACAACCTAAATAGCGTTGATAGAAACTCGAGTTTAATATCGCAGCACCACCATGAGTAATCGACCAAATGGATGCTAAATAATCCCGAGAACTCATCTTACTTTGAATGGATGCTAGATGATTTTCTGTCATACGAATGATAATTCTGAGTCTACTTTTGCGGATCTGATACATTTCATTAAATAAATGATTAATACCCTGGCCAGTTGTAGACAATCGTTCTTCAATTTGATGAAAGAGTACAGTACGTTCTGGATGATGCAAATGATGCAACATAAAAAAAGCTAAATGTTCAGGAAAGCCTTTTTCAGTATCTCGAACCATTTCTAATAACATGCGCTCATTACGAATAATAAGCAACATGTACAATTCATCTTTACTTTGGAAGTGCTTATAGAGTGTTCCTTTTGCCAAATCCAACTCAGCGGCCAATGCATCTAATGTCATGCCCGCTTCGCCGTTTTCCAAAAGAAGTTGTTCTGCGACCTGAAATATTAATGCTTCTCTCGCTCTAAACTGAGCCTGACGATCCATCTTCACTCTATAAACTCTCTTCTTTCTATTTTCCGTATTAAATTTTTACTGCATTCGTAGAAGATTCTCGAAATTTTGCGTTGTAATAAAGGCAATCTCCTCGACTGACTTATCATATACATCACTTAATGCTTTGGCTACATATGGGACATACTTTGGTTCATTAGACTTTCCTCTATATGGCATTGGCGCTAAATAAGGGCTATCAGTCTCAATTAATAGTCGATCTAATGGAACTTGCCTAGCCACATCACGTAGATCCTGAGCATTTTTAAACGATACTATTCCTGAAAATGAAATGTAATAACCACAATCTAGAACTGCTTTTGCCGTATCCCAATCCTCAGTAAAACAATGCAAAATTCCGTGTGTCGACTTTTCAGCTCTTATAATATCAATCGTATCGTTTTTAGATGAGCGTGTGTGTACAACCACTGGCTTTTTCACCATCTGTGAAGCTTGAATATGCCGTGCAAAACATTCTTTTTGTTCTTTAACAAATTCAGTACTGTGATAATAATCTAGACCCGTTTCACCAATTGCCCAGACCTTATCTTTACTCGCCAATTCAACCAAAGTTTCAACAGTAGCACGCTGCATGACTGCTGGATCTTCACATGGGTGTACCCCAACACTGTAGCCTACTCCTTCGTGTCGAGCTGCAATTTCTGACAGAATAATATGATCATCCAAATCAACGGATATCCCCATCATTTTTGTGACACCAGCATCAATCGCTTGCTGAATTGCTAAATCGATATTTCCCTCGTAAGGTTCAAGATTGAGCATGTTTAAATGACAGTGTGTATCTACAAACACAAGGACACCTTTTAATTTTTTAAGTCAGAGCCTACATTGTAAAGCTTGCGCGTGCTGTTGACATACTTCCAGCGAGTATTTTTTCTGCTTCCATTTTGTAATAGGCTCCTTTATCTCCAGTTAACTGCAATCCAAAACCTTGTGGTTTAATACCCGATTGCTTATAGGAAATCCAAATCACCTTACCCGTAATTGGTATTTTTTGGGTTTGATTAGGAAGTGTTGCCAAGATAAAAATCTCTTCACCCATTTTGACTGGATGTTTGGTTGGAATAAATAATCCACCACCCTCAACAAAAGGCATATAACTGGATTGCAAAGTTTCGCGATCATTAATATTGACTTGTAATAAACCGCCCGGACGTGGCTGCATCTCTATCCCCTGTATTCAAACATGATTATTGAACATTCATTAATTTTATAAAAAGCTGATCAACAATTAAATTTGATTGAACATTCTGCTCAACCATTTGTTTTGCTTGATGCACATCGTTATAAATATCAAATAATTGCTCTAATTGATATTGCTCAGCCAACAAACTAAAGTCTAAATCGCTATTTTTTACATTTTGTTCCATTTTATAGGCAACAAGATCAGCTAATAAGTACTCAAACATAACAATCAACTCGGAAAAGTTGAGTTGCTTATTCCAATTAGAAGCGTACTGCATTGGCATATTTTTTTGACTGACTAAATGATACCAATCATTTATAAACGCACTTCGCAGAGTTAACCATTCACTTGAAGCCAACTCAATAGCAGCTAAAGGCATACCATTCGACAGGTTAAGCAACAGTTTTCCCAAAGTCTGCTGCTCCGCATTCAAGTGCTCATTCAAATACGCATTGGCTTGATCATCAGTCAACCGATCTAAGGCGTAATGTTGTAGGCGACTTCGTATAGTGGCTGGTAATTTTAAATAATGATCCGCCAAAAGAATAATCACAACACGCTCACCTGGTTCTTCAAGTGTTTTCAATAAAGCATTTGACGATGCTATATTGAGCGCTTCCGCCGGCTCAATCAAAATAACCCGCCAACCATCGACAGTTTGTTGCACGAATGGCTGTAATTCACGAATTTTTTCAATTTTAATTTTAGCGTTTTGTTTCTTATTATCCTCATCCGTCGTGACGTAAACATAATTTGGATGAGTATCTGATTTTAACCACAAACAACTCGAACACTGACCACAAGGTTGATTTGGCTGCTTATCTAAACATAGCAGCCAAGCAACAAATTGTTGGGTAAAAGCTTCTTTACCACAGCCTTTTTTGCCATAAAAAAGTAATCCATGACCAACTTGAGGAAACCGCTGAGTCAGTGTGTTCCATACATTAAGTTGCCAAGGATAAACATGCTGAGTCTGAGTCATTGACTAATCTATATTATTGGAAATGAGAAATAGGCATTGCATTAAGACGGTCTAAATCTTGTTGCGTATCCACACCTGGTGGTAAGCTCACCTCTGCCACATCAATTGCGATTCGATGACCATTTTCTAAAACACGCAGTTGCTCAAGGCTTTCTAAAACCTCGAGATCTCCCTGATCCCATGTCACGTACTCTTGCAGCAACTTCACTCGATAGGCATATAAACCAAGATGTCGGTAAGCATTTCGATGTAGTATCTGAGTTTGTTGCTTTGATCCATCACGATCATATGGAATGGTTGCACGACTGAAATAAAGCGCTTCATTGAACTTACTCATGACGACTTTCACAATACTATCGCGCTTAAATTCTTCTAATTCTTTGATCACTTCACACAAAGTGGACATTGAACATTCAGGCTTTTGCTCTAACAAAGAAGCAACCTGTTGGACTAAAGATGCAGGCAATAATGGTTCATCACCTTGCACATTTACAATAATATCTTCACTCGCCCAACCTTTGATTCGTGCAACTTCACTCAATCGGTCGGTTCCAGAAGGGTGTTCTGCACTGGTCAACACAACATCAATTTGTTCTGCCTTACAAAGATCAACAATTCTTTGATCATCAGTAGCAACACATAAATCATCAAACCCAGTCACTTTTCGCGCCTGATCTACCACACGTAAAATCATTTCACGCCCGTGTATTTTAAGGAGTGGTTTTCCAGGTAAACGCGAACTTGCAAAGCGAGCAGGTATTACAATATGTTTCATGGATATTCCTTATGTGTTTACGATACCGAGTTTTGCAAGCTGTTGATCCAGCAAATCATAACAAGCTGATGATAAAACTGCTTCAACAGGAACCACCCAAATTTCACGACGAAATTCTGGATGTTGTTTTAACAAAGGGAGGAGTTTCACAGCATCTTTTTCAGTGGTGATGATTGGATTTGAATCTTCAAATTGTAAATCATCAATCTGATAATCATAATGATCAGGAAATTCATGGCACTGAAAATGCTTTAAGCCCATACTTTCAAGGGTTTTATAAAACCGTTGCGGGAACCCAATACCAACAACCGCATAATAATTCAAATCAGTGGCAAAATATTCAACTTGATCTTCGACTGGATTTAACAAGTACGGCGCTGCGACTTGTAATTGCATATACAGATTTGAGCTTGGTTGTTCAGCATGCTCAATTACTGTACCACTGCATAACCGTGCTACTGGCTCACGCAAAAAGCCTTCTGGCAACAGTTTCTGATTACCCAAACCACGATTGTTATCCAGCACAATCCATTCTAATTGACGATCAAGTGCCCAATGTTGCAAACCATCATCACTAATGATCAAATCAAGTTGATGCTGAGAGAGAAGTAACTCTATACTTTTATGTCGTTGCCCACCTACGACCATCGGCACGCCAGTAGATTGCACAATTAAACAGGGTTCATCACCCACTTCATTTGGCTCAGAGTCGAGATTCACGCTTGCAGGAAAAGGACCTTTACCACCATAGCCTCGACTAATTACTCCAACTCGAATATTTTTTTGTTGAAGATATTTAACCAATTGAATTAATAACGGTGTTTTACCACTACCACCTACTGTTATATTGCCAATGACCATGACAGGAACTGGTGCAGTATAAATAGGTTTTATACCACGTTGATACAAGGCTTTGTTCAGGGAAAATCCTAATCGATAAAGCAATGACAGGGGTCGCAATACAATCAACCACTTGGATTGCTTATTCCAAGCGTTTTGAATGACCTGCGCAATAGACATAACTTATTCCTCAAAATTACGTTGATGCAGTTGGAAATATGCACCACGCAAATCGAGTAATTCCTGATGTGTTCCCTGCTCTAATATTCGACCTTTATCCATTACCACAATAAGATCTGCATTCTCAATCGTTGATAATCGATGTGCAATGACAATCGTTGTCCGATCCTGCATAGCTGCATCAAAAGCACGTTGAATGAAGTATTCAGACTCATTGTCTAATGCGCTTGTCGCTTCATCAAGAATTAAAATCGGAGCATTTTTTAAGATTGCGCGAGCAATTGCAATACGCTGTCTTTGTCCACCAGATAAATTTAAACCTTGAGCACCTAATGGTGTGTCATAGCCTTGAGGCAGTGCCATAATAAAGTCATGGGCATAAGCAGCTTTCGCAGCAGCAATAATCTGCTCTTCCGAAGCATCTTGTAACTGTCCATAAGCAATATTTTCACGAACAGTTCGGTTAAACAGCACGACTTGCTGATTGACCATGGCCACTTGTGAGCGTAACGCTGTAACTTCAATATCTTGAATATCATGGCCGTCAAATTTGATTGACCCTGAACTTAATTCTTGAAAACGAACCAATAAGTTGACTAAAGAAGACTTACCAGCCCCCGAACGCCCCACCAACGCTACAGTCTGTCCAGCCTTAACATTTAAATTGAAATCATGGATCGCGTGAAAACCATCGCTGTATGTTAAATTTGCCTGATTAAATTCAATATTGCCTTTGAGTTGTGGTTTTAACTGCCCTTCGTTTTTTTCTTCAGGCATATCCAATAATTCAAATACTGAATGTGCTGCAGCCATTCCTCGCTGTAATTTTTCATTGATATCGGTTAAAGCTTTAATCGGCTTACTCAACATACCGGCTGCAGTAATATACGCAACAAACTGACCCGCTGAAGTATCCTGTAATATCTCAGGTCTTAAAGCAATCCAAATCACAATACTTAAAGCGATCGCCATAATAAGTTGTACAACAGGACTATTTAATTGTTGTACTGCAACCATTTTTAAACCACGACGCAAGTTTTCGAGTGAGGTTTCTTTAAAACGAGTTTGCTCGTATGCCTGTCCACCAAACCCTTTAACAACTAAATTACCATTCACGGTTTCTTGCACTACATGGTTTACATCACCCATCGTATCTTGCACTTGAGTAGACAGCTTACGCATACGTTTAGCAGCTTTTCTAATCAAAAAACCGATTAAAGGCGCAAAAATCAAAATACATAAAGTCAAGCGCCAGTTGGAATAGAACAAATATCCTAACAGCGCAATGGTGATCAAACCTTGTTGTAATAAGGTTCTTAATGACTCCGTTGAGGCAGCAGTCAGCTGTTCAACGTTGTACATAATTTTGGCAGTAATATGACCACTAGTGTTATCTAAATAATATTGCGACGGTAATCGCATTAATTTAGCAAAAACTTCTTGGCGAATATTAAAAATTAGATTTCGAGAAATCACCGAAGTGTAGTATCCACCTAGAAATAGCCCCACTCCTCGTACAAACATCAAAACAACAACCAAAAATGGGAATAAGTTCGTGAAACTTCGATCCTGTTCTTGAATGGCATTGATAATATGCTCTAATAATTTCGCAACAGAAACTTCAGTCGCGGCATTCAGCACAAAACCAAATACAACAATCAATGCAATCGTCCAGTACTGTTTTAAGTAACTCAACAAACGCATATAAACTTTAAAATCTTGCTTCACTCACAACCTCTAATTGGTACGGTATCCTTAAACACCTAAACAGATTCAGCACGTTTGCAATTTAATCATACATAATTCGAACATCGAATGCTAAAGTCTGCCCCACTCTAAAATCAATGGCCTGATTGTATGGAATGATCAAAGTAAACCTTAGCTCAAGTGGAGTATTGAGACCTAAATGACTTAAATCTCAAACTCATCCAAATACATCACATTTACAGTTTTTAAATTAATTATTTTTCATCTAAACAGATATTTAGAATACCATCTAATTCATCAAGTGAATGGTAATGAATCACAAGCTTACCTTTACCTTGCTTATTGTGATCAATTTTAACATCTGCACTGAAACGTTCAGAAAGACGCTGAGTCAGTTGCTCTAAATCAGCTGAAATTGATGGTTTTGGCTTATCCTGTTTTGGTGCATTAAAATCACGCACTAACTGTTCTGTTTGACGAACAGAAAGGTTTTTTTCAATGACAATTTTTGCAATTTCAATTTGGTCTTTTGCACGCAAAGTCAATATTGCACGCGCATGCCCCATATCTAATTGACCTTGTTGGATATGGTCTTTAATCGGATCCGCTAAGCTTAATAAGCGCAATAAATTACTTACTGTAGTACGTGCCTTGCCCACCGTTTCAGCAATTTCTTGGTGACTTAATCCAAACTCTTCATGAAAACGCTGCAATGCCATAGCTTGATCAATTGGATTTAAATCTTGGCGTTGAATGTTTTCAATTAATGCCAACGCAATTGCAACTTGATCTGACAAATCACGAACAATTGCAGGAACTTCATTTAGTCCAGCGATTTGAGCTGCTCGCCAACGGCGCTCCCCTGCAATAATTTCATATTGATGTACATCATCCTCAATTGGACGAATGACAATCGGCTGCATGATGCCATGCTTTTTAATAGAAGATGCTAATTCCTGAAGGTCTTCTTCATGAATAAAGCGTCGCGGCTGATAATTACCACGTTTAAGAAGTTTGACATCTACTTGTTTGAGCTGACCATGATCTAATGACTGTGCTTCTAATTGTAATTTTTCTTTTTGAATAGAGCCCAATAACGCATCTAAGCCACGACCCTTTGCTAAGCCTCTTTTCTTCACGGTCATGCTTTACTTCCTTTTTTCACTTTGGTTTTTTTTAACATTTCAGCAGCAAGATTCAAATAAGCCACTGCACCCTTAGAACTTTTTTCAAAATAAATAATCGGCAACCCATGTGCTGGCGCTTCCGCTAAACGCACATTTCGAGGAATAACCGTTTCGTATAATTTTTTACCAAAATACTGCTCCAACTCATCCGACACATCACGTGTCAGCGCATTTCGAGCATCGTACATGGTACGCAATACACCAATGATTTCTAAATCAGGATTTAACGCTTGTTGAATACGATCAATCGTTTGTGTTAAATCTGCCAAGCCTTCCAAGGCATAATATTCACACTGCATTGGAATGATCACGCTTTTAACAGCAGCCAATGCATTTACCGTGATCAAACTTAAGCTTGGTGCACAATCCACAATGATGTAATCAAACTTATCTTCAATTTGTTGGATCGCATCACGCAGAATAAATTCACGACCGTCTTGCTCAGCAATGGCTAATTCAACACCTGCTAAATCACGATTGGAGCCAAGTACGCGATATCCAACTTCAGCTTTAGTGATGGCCGTTTCAATTGGCACTTCGCCCAGTAAAACATCAGTTACTGAGTATAAGAGATCATTCTTTTGAATACCCGAACCCATAGTGGCATTGCCTTGAGAGTCCATATCAATCAACAATACTCGCTTTTTAAGCACTGCTAATGATGCAGCCAAATTTACAGCAGTCGTGGTTTTACCTACGCCACCTTTTTGGTTCGCAATAGCAATAATTTGAGCCATGGTAACCCCAATCCCTAGAATTTTTAAATTTGTTTAAGTAGCAATAAATGACGTTGTTCATCTAAACGTGGAACGTGAAGCTCAATAATTTCGCAACTCAACTCATCTTTATGGTTTTCAATTTCCTCAGCAGGAACTAAACCTTTCATTGAAGCAATAATACTGTTTTCATGCATAAAAGGACGAGAAGCTGTAATAAAATCTGTCAGTGAGGCGAAAGCACGACTGGTAATTACATCAAATTTACCCAGTTCATTAATACTCTCTTCATTCTCTACTCGAGTTTGAACTGCCACAACATTTTTTAGTTTTAAATCAGCAATAAACTGTTTGAGAAAACGAATTTTTTTCCCATTCGAATCCAGAAGCACACAGTTTCGATCAGGTTGACATAGGGCGATAATCATCCCCGGCATACCACCACCAGTACCAATATCAAGCAATCGTCCTTCAGGCAAGTCTTTCAAGATACTGAGGCTATCCAACAAATGTTTAACTAACATTTCTTTAGGATCACGAATCGCGGTCAAGTTGTACGCCTTATTCCACAATACAAGCGCATCTTGATATTTTAATAATAAATTCAACGCCTCATCACTGAGTGATAAACCTAGTTTTTGACTACCTTGTTGTAACTCATGAAAAAAAGGATGCATAAACAGTAAACATCTCAATAAAATTAATCAAAGTATACCGTTTTATGCATCGTGGAACACTATTTAACGCTTAGTGAATACTCAGTTAGTTAAATTGTCCTTCTCGAATTTGCTGATCCAACTGCATCAACCTTTCTGGAGTACCCACATCCACCCATGTTTCTGCCATTTTTGCAGCAGAAATTCTGTGGTTGTGCATAGCATCTTTAAGCAAAGGTGCTAAAGGACGCTTACCCCACTCTAGACCTTCGAATAAACGAGGATGAATCACCGCAATACCACTATAAGTCAGATTTTCGCCCTCTTTTTCTTGCTCAAAAGTATAAGCACGACCATCTAATAGTGTGAAATCACCTTGAGGGTGTTGTAGCGGATTTGGCACAAGTACCAAGTGTGCTAGATCTTCTTGTAAATCAAGCTCAAGCAACTGAGCAAAATCAAACTGAGTCCACACATCCCCATTGACGAGGATAAATGGTTCTTCACCCAATAAGGGCAAAGCATTGATGATTCCACCAGCTGTTTCCAAACCCTCATCTTCACGCGTCCAGCGAATGTTCACACCAAACTGAGAACCATCACCTAAAGCACCGATCAATTTGTCTGCCAGCCATGCCGAATTAATAATAATTTCACTAACACCAATCGACTTTAATTTTTCAATATGCCATACAATTAAAGGCTTTCCACCCACTTCCAACAATGGCTTTGGTTTATAAAGCGTTAAGGGGCGCATACGGTTACCCAGACCCGCTGCTAAAATCATAGCTTTCATGCAGCTACCACCTCATAGTGACCATACTTGGCTTCAAATGCATGTAGTACTTTATCTTCAATCCATTGAATAAATGGAGTGAGTTCAGCGTAAGGCTTCGACTCTTCGAGTAAATACCACATGACACGAGGCAGGTCTTTTAGATAGCCCGATTTTCCATCACGTTCAAATAATCGCACAAAAATACCTAAAATCTTCAAATGACGTTGAATCGCCATGAAGTCAGCATCTTTAATAAAGCGCTCTAAATCACGATCAATTTTTGAATCATCTGGTAATAATTCATAGAAAATTTTAAACCATTGTTTTACGCGTGCTGGAGGCCATTGCACGTATGCATCACGTGTAATTGAAATCAAGTCGTAGGTATCCGCACCGATTACCGCATCTTGAAAATCAATTACGCCTTGTTCTTGTTCATCATTCAACAACATGAGATTACGACTGTGAAAGTCTCGATGAACAATCACTTGTGGTTGAGCTAAAGCCGCATTTGCCAATATCGCAAAAGTACGCTTAATCAAACCTTGTTCATCAGCATTTAATCGAATATTTAATGATGGAAGCAACCAATCTGTGAATAACTCCATTTCACTGATTAATTTTTCGTAACTATATTCTGGAAACTGATCCACACCATGAATAGACTGTAATTGAATGAGTTGTTTAAAACTCTGTAAATAATGCTGATCTACCGTGTCATCGTTTAAATGGTTCGCTAAAAGCTCATCTCCAAAATCTTCAAGAAGCAACAACCCTTGCTCTAAATCCTTTGCAACAATATGTGGAACACGAACACCATGACGATCGAAGAATTCATCAATCGTCACAAAAGGTACACAATCTTCTTTTTCTGGAGGTGCATCCATTAACATAAATGATTTATTATTCAAGGTGATTCGCGCATAGCGACGGAAACTGGCATCGCCTGCTAAATATTTTATTTCGAACTGCTCTGATTGAAGTACAGATTGCACCCACGTATGTATCAATTGTTCACGTTGTGTATTCATTTGCTATAAATTCTAGTACAGGCTGAATATTTAAAGTGCTAAGTGTAGCCACTAATCCGTTTTTTCTCTATGATGCGACAATAATTAATTGCAATTTGCATACTTGGTTAATGATATAAATGAAGCATCAGTTTACTTTCAGCCCTTTGGCGACTGCTATTTTAACCTTATTGTGTGGTAGCACAGTCTCAAGTTATGCCGACTCAAAAGACAGTACAACTGAGGTGGACAATCAAGCACTTCAAACTGCAATTAAAGAAAGCTACCCTGGTCAGCGCTTCTTTGATCAATATTATGTCAATAAAAATTCAGCCGAAGCGCAACAACGTAGCACGTTCTCCCCAAGCTCGAAATTTTGTGCTCAAACTTGGTTGACACCAATCAGCCCTGATACTAAAGCAGTTGATCCTGAGCAAGCAACATCGATCATCACCGCTGATCGTGCATATTACAATCCAAATGGTGACTCAGAATTAGAAGGCAATGTCATCATCGATCAACAAGGTCGTATGGTTCGTGCAGATAAGATTAAAATTGACAACACTCAAACCCATGCCAAAGCTTCTGGCAATGTACAGTTAGCACAAGCCGGTTTATTGGCTCAAAGTGATCAAATTGACTACAATTTAAAAACCCAAACGGGACGCCTCAATAACAGCTTTTATATTTCAGAAGCGACACATGGGCATGGTCGTGCAGAAAATATTGAGCGCACCTCACCCAATATTTTACTCCTTCAGAATGCAACTTATAGCACGTGTCCACCTGAGCAAAGCCCAACATGGAAGATTCAAGCCAATTCGATTGAGTTAAATCAAGACACTGGGCGTGGCGTGACCAAAGGCACTAAACTATATATTAAAAACACACCAGTGCTGGCTGTGCCATATTTCAATTTCCCTATTGATGATCGTCGTACCACTGGCTTATTAAACCCAGGTTTTGGTTATACAAACGATGGTGGTTTAGAACTTGAAGCGCCAATTTATCTCAATTTAGCACCCAATTATGATGCGACTATCACTCCACGTTTCATTGGCGGTCGTGGATTGATGGCTGAGGGTGAGTTCAGATATCTGACTGAACAATATGGTGGCGGTCGTATTTGGGGTGGTTATTTAGCACAAGATCGTAAATATGATGATGAAGATCGCAAAGATTTACACCTCTTGCACAATTGGAAAATCAATGACCAATGGACGACCAATTTAGAATATAACTATGTTTCTGATAAAGACTTCTTTGCCGATCTAGACAGCAATCCGAATACAAGAACAGAGTTAAACCAACGCCGCGCTTGGGATCTTAATTACGCGAATGGAATTCCAGGGTTACGCGCGCAACTCAAAGTTGAAGACTTCCAGACGCTAGACCCTGATGTTGATGATGTTGATCGCCCCTATGCACGACTACCGCAATTGCTTGTCAATTATATCACTGGTAATCCGCAAGGACTGGAATATGAATTTAATAACGATACAGCATATTTCCAAAAAGATATTAATGACTTAAATGCTTCAGACAACTCAAATATGGACACCATTTATCAACCAAGTGGTACACGTCTTTATAATGAGTTTTCTGCTCGATATAACTTCCGCAATCAGTGGTCATTCTTTATACCTCAAGCATCAGTTCGCTCTATAAATACCTTCTTTGATCAAAATACGATTGATCGTATCACCGAAGAACAAAGAAAAAATACCAAAGACAATGCAGTTATAGTTCCAGAGTTTACTTTAGATGCTGGTCTTATCTTTGAAAAAGATGGAAAATTCTTACAAACCATCACACCACGTGCATTCTATGCTTATGCACCACACAGAAATCAAAACAGTTCACCGAACTTTGACTCAACCGCAGCGTCCCTGAATTACGATCAACTCTTTAATCCACGTCGCTTTTACGGTCATGACCGCCTAGAAGATAATAACTTCTTATCACTCGGGGTAAGTTACAGCCTCTTTGATACAATCGGATTAGAACGTTTACGTGCCAGTATCGGACAAAGTTACTATTTTGAAGACCGTAAGGTGACTTTGAATAATAGTCAAAATGACCCATTTAATACTGAGCGTCAAACTGGTCCTGTGATCAGCATTGCCAGCCAGCTTTCTCAGAACTTTACTGTGAATGCAAACTCAATGTGGATGTCTAACGGAGATAATGCTCAACGTGATCTACAAGTGTATTACACAGGTGATCAAGGTAACCTATACAACTTTGGTTATTTTAATCGTAAGCGACTTGAAGATCGTCAAGACCACTATGACCAAGTTACAGCATCCTTTATACAACCTGTGAAAGGTAATTGGAATTTGATGGGTCACATGCAATATGATCTAGACAACAGTGTTGCACGCGAGTACCTTTTAGGGATTAATTATGAGTCATGCTGCTGGGGTGTTTCGGTCTATGGTCGCTCTTATTACAATGACTTAGATGATGTTAATGCACCAGACACCAAACAAAAACGTGCTGTAATGGCAGAGTTTACACTTAAAGGACTTGGTGGCTTAAACAGTAAGTTAAGCTCTTTACTGGAAAATCGAATCTTGGGTTTCGATAAAGTTAAACAAAATTGGACGAATTAATGAAGATGCAAAATTTAAAACAACTCTTTAAAGCTTCAGCATTAGCACTTGTTATTTCTGCATCAGTGTCAAGTTATGCAAACCCATCAGATCAAATCGTTGCTATTGTTGGCAAAAGTGCCATTTTAAAAAGTGACATTGCACAAGGTGTCGCTGAGCTACAACATCAACTTAAAGCTCAAAAACAGGATGTACCACCACTTCAGGTACTTGAAAATCAAGCTCTGAATAAACTTATCATCCAAAATGCGCAACTTGAACAAGTAAAACGCTATGGCATTCAAGTTGATGAAAAAACTTTAAATGATGCTGTACTTAATGTTGCTCGCCAGTCGAACAGTAATAGCCTTGAAGACTTCCAGCAAAAGCTTGACCGTATGGCTCCGGGCACTTATGAAAACCTACGTGCTAAAGTCGCTGATGATCTTGCTATTCAGCGCTTACGTCAACAACAAGTGATGTCACGCATCAAAATCAGCGACCAAGATGTTGAAAACTTCCTCAAATCGCCGGAAGGTCAAGCTGCTGTGGGTACTCAAGCTCACGTCATTCACTTCAGAGTTTCAGGTGAAGCCTCTCAACAAGAACTGACTCAAGTCGCGCAACAAGTTCAAGATGCACTTCAGACTTCCAATAATGTAGACGCAATACAGAAACAATTTTCTACATCTACAATTAAAGTTGAAGGCGCAGATATGGGCTCGCGCTCAATCGCAGATATTCCAGAAGAACTTGCATCGAGTATCGCTTTAGTTTCACCGGGCAACACCACTGATTTAATTCAGGCTCGCGATGGCATCCACTTGTTGAAACTCTTAGAGCGCAAGTCAAACGAGAAAAAGACAATTGTGCCACAATACCAAACTCGCCACATTCTGATTAAGACTTCTGAAGTGGTGAGCCCTGAAAATGCCAAACACACAATTGACAGTATTTATAGCCGTGTAAAGGCAGGTGATGATTTTGCAGTCCTTGCTGCAACTTATTCAAATGATCCAGGTTCTGCACGTGATGGTGGTAGCTTAGGTTGGGTTTCACCAGGTATGATGGTGCCAGAGTTTGATAAAAAAATGCAGACTGCGAAAATTGGCGAAGTCAGCGAACCTTTTGAAACTCAGTTTGGTTGGCACATTTTACAAGTTACTGATGCACGTCAGCAAGATATGACTCAGGAACAGCAAAAACGCATAGCGCGCCAAATTCTTGGTGACCGTCAATTTGATGCAGAGTTAGATGGCTGGTTAAGAGAACTTCGCGCAAGTACATACGTTGAAATTAAACAACCCAACCAAAACTAATTTTTCTTAATTGAGAGCCTCCACTATGGGGGCTTTAATTTTAATTTTTAGGCTGTTCATATAAAAAAAGGCACCTTCATCAGGTGCCTTTTTGATTACTCAAAAATTAACGATTGTTATCGTCTTCTTGAGCATCATCAAATTTTGTTTCGCCATCAAAGGTTGGTGTAGAAGTCGCACCAAAGCCACCTTGACCACCAAAGCCACCTTGACCACCGAAGCCACCTTGACCGCCAAAACCTTGACCGCCACCGAAGCCACCTTGACCGCCAAAGCCACCTTGACCGCCAAAGCCACCTTGGCCACCAAAGCCGCCTTGACCACCGAAGCCACCTTGACCACCGAAGCCGCCTTGTTGACCACCGAAGCCACCTTGAGCACCAGCAGGAGCGCCAGCAGGAGCACCAGCAGGACGTGGATTACGTGCAGGTACAACTGTTGAAATAGCGTGTTTGTAAACCATTTGGCTTACCGTGTTTTTTAATAATACAACGTATTGGTCAAATGATTCGATATGACCTTGTAATTTAATACCGTTGACTAAAAAGATTGAAACTGGAATACGTTCCTTACGGAGAGAGTTTAAGAACGGATCTTGTAAAGTTTGACCTTTAGACATGTTATACTCCAAAAAATAAAATCAGCGCAAAAAAACTATCTTTATTTTTCAATTAAAATTTATAAAAAAGATAGTGAGTAAATTTTGCTTTATCCATATAAGTTTCGCAAGTCTTCTTGAGCTTGCTTTATCGTCAAAAAAGTTTGAAAACTGTGCGCTTCTTGCAAAGAACGTAACCAAGTGTATTGACGTTTAGCCAGTTGTCGTGTTGCAAACAAACACTTGTCTTCCATATCTTGCTTAGATTTGAGACTTCTATCACTATTTTTAAGAAAATCTAAAGCTTGGCGATATCCAACAGATCTCGCCGATGGCAAATTATCGCTTAAATCGTATTTTTCAATCAGGTACTCCACCTCATTTAAAAAACCGATATCCCACATTATTTTTAGGCGCAGTTCAATTCTTTTGTGTAATTCTACACGATCAGGTAACAGCGCATAATTATGAAAATTGTAACGATATGGCTGTTTTTTGGGCTGTTCTGCTTGAAGCTCAGTGATAGGTCGACCTGTCAGACGATAGACCTCTAGCGCGCGTATAATGCGCTGACGATCACTCACTTTAAACTTCTCACCTGCCATAGGATCGACACGTTTTAACTCTTCGTAGACGCTCTCCCAACCCAATGCCATGGCTTCATTTTCAATTTGTTGACGTACCTTTTCATCAGCATTAGGGAGATTCGTTGCCAAGCCTTCCAATAGTGCTTTGTAGTACAACATCGTCCCACCCACCAAGATTGGGGTCTTACCGCGTGAATGTATTTCATCAATCAGCAGCGATGCATCTTCAACGAATTGAGCTGCCGAATAAACCTCGAGCGGTGTAATAATATCAATCAGGTGATGTGGATATCGCTCCTGCTCTTCTTTTGATGGCTTTGCCGAACCGATATCCATGTCCTTGTAGATTAAAGCAGAATCTACCGAAACAATTTCAAAATTACCGCGTTCATATAGCTCACATGCCAAAGCAGTTTTCCCACTCGCAGTCGGCCCCATTAAGTTGATGACTGGCATTTGATTTGACATGTACAATTACTCTCCTCGAGCAAATAATTTATCTAACTGGCTAAGTGGAAAAGCCCTCCAAGTTGGTCGTCCATGATTACATTGACTTGCAAACTCAGTTTGTTCCATCTGCCTCAACAGTGCATTCATTTCAGAAATACTTAACATTCGATGCGCACGCACTGCGCCATGACATGCCATTCCTGCCAAGATATGGTCTCTTTTTTGTTGTAAAGCACTGGCCTCATCATTGGGATCAAGATCATTCAAAAGTTCTGGGATTAATGCATTAAAATCGGCTTTGTGCAAAATAGCAGGCACACCTCGCACTATCACTTGCTCATCGCCATATTGATCAATTTCTAAACCAAGCCGCGCCAACTGAGGCTTAAGGTCTTCGATACGCGTGGCTTGCATGCGTGTAATTGAAATCACTTTTGGAATAAGCAACTGCTGTGATGTCCAAAATTCAGGTTTATCCCAAGCAGATTTCATTTGCTGTAATAAGATCCGCTCGTGCGCGGCATGCATATCTACAATGATCAAGCCTTCAGAATTCTGCGCCAGAATATAAATTCCATGAAGTTGTGCAATTGCAATCCCCAAAGGAAACTCGTCAACTTTAGACGATGTTGATTCCATCTCAGTATCATAAGGAACTTCAAAATTAGATGACGTTTCTTTCAAAGGTGCCAAATAAGATTTGAGTGCATTGCTAATATTAGAATTTGAATAAGACTGACTCGGCGCGCTATATTGAACTGACTGAGGCTGTTTAGCACTAAAATCTGTTAGATACCCCTCATGACTCGATTCCTGCAACGTCTGGGACATAGGGGGCGATGCTTGAGCATTTTGATGCAAATTAAATTGCTCTTGATAACGTGGTAGCTGAACTGATGGTGCGATGACATCTTGATCAAGCTTTAAAGCCTGGGCTAAATCCGCAGTCGCAGTTTGAAATTGCGACAAAGTTTCTTTGGCAAAATGACGTACAAATTCGTGTACTTCACGTTGATTCAAAAATCGAATCTCATGTTTAGTCGGATGTACATTCACATCAATAAATTCAGGATCAACTTCTAAGAACAACAAATAAGCTGCATGTTGATGCCCATGCAAGATGCCATCATAGGCCATTCGCAAAGCATGAGAGATTGTTTTATCTTTTACGATACGACCATTCACGTACACATACTGCAAATCACTTTGTGCTCGAGCATCAGAAGGATGACCTAACCATCCTGATAAGCGCATATTGACACTATCAGCATCGATCCAATACGCATTTTCAGTAAATTGTCGACCTAAAAGCTGCTGTACACGTTGAAATCTGAGTTGACCACTGTCTGCGACAGGCAAATTTAAACGAATAGCACCATTATGTTCCAGCACAATCCGAATATCGAAATGCGTTAAGGCTAAGCGCCGTACGATTTCTTCAATGTGACCAAATTCCGTATTTGGCTTTTTTAAAAACTTTCGTCTTGCTGGCACATTAAAAAATAAATCTTGTACACGTATGTGTGTGCCTTGCTGAGTAGCAACAGCTTGAATCTCTTGATGATCAAAGGCCGTGCCGTTTACTTCGACCTGATAACCAATTCCTGAATCATCACGACTACTGGTCAAGGTCAAGCGCGAAACAGCAGCAATGGAAGCCAAGGCTTCTCCGCGAAAACCTAAGCTCACAATTGCATGTAAATCTTCAGCAGTTTGAATTTTACTGGTCGCATGCCGCATCACCGCAAGCGGAAGATCCTCAGGATGAATCCCTTTGCCATTATCGATAATCTCAATCAGCGTACTACCGCCTTGTTCGACTCGAATGATTAATTCAGTCGCACCTGCATCAATGGAGTTTTCTAGAAGTTCCTTCACCACTGATGCAGGACGTTCAATTACCTCTCCCGCAGCAATTTGGTTTGCTAATGCAGGAGATAAGGTTTGAATTCGATTCAAGCTAAGATCATGCGCCATAGAATTATTTAAAACTGTGTCTTTAATTTTGCGAGTAAAGCTTCATCATTTGAAGAAATCGTGACATGACGTACTGATTCATCATCAGATTTCTCAATATTCAAGATAACATCTGCATTTGGAATTTCGTCACCACCTTTAGAGGGCCATTCAAACAAGAATAGTGCATCAGCAATATCCAGATAATCACGAATACCCATCAACTCAAGTTCATAAGGATCATTCAAACGATACAAATCAAAATGAAAGACATCCTGCTGATTGATTTTATAGGGTTCAACCAGTGTATAAGTCGGGCTTTTAACCGCACCACGATGACCTAAATTTTGAAGCCAATAACGCGTCAGGGTGGTTTTACCCGCACCCAAATCTCCAATGAGGTATATGACACCCTTTTCAATACACTGCCCTAAACATGCAGCTAATTTTTGAGTATCTGCTTCATCATTTAAGTTGAGTTGAAAAGAATATTGCATCTGGATCACATTAGACATCTGTTGAAGAGGTATAATAGCATGCTCCTGAACAGTGCCTATCTCGACTTGTTCAAAAACTCATTCATCTGATCATTTTTTTATTCTGTTGTCTTGTTATGCCAAAATCAAATTCAGAAAGTGTCCCAAGTTTTACGCCACCGATGATCAATGGTGTAACAGCCAGCAAAGTATTTCTTCCAAATCTCGAAGTCTCCCCGATCACGATTTATGATTTCCTCATTCAAGCCTTTTCTCATATAGACGCACTGGAATGGCAACAACGTTTTCAAGATCGTCTTATTTACAATGCGGATGGCAACACACTTTCCATCAATTCGGCGTATCAACCCAATTCTCATATTTTTTATTATCGTTTTTTAGCAAACGAAATTCATGTTCCGTTCAAGGAAAAAATTTTATACGAAAACGATGATCTGCTCGTGGTGGATAAACCTCATTTTTTAACCATGAGTCCGACAGGTCAATATGTTCAAGAAACCTTATTGGTGAGATTAAAGCAGTTCACTGATAATCCTCATCTCACACCGATTCATCGTTTAGACCGCGAAACAGCAGGTGTTGTTTTATTTTCAAAAAAAGTTGAAAGTCGCGGAGTCTATCAACAACTTTTTGCAGATCGTAAAGTATCCAAAAAATATCAAGCCATCGCACCTTACTTAAAAGACTTAGTCTTTCCACGAACAGTTGAATTGCGCATGGAAAAGGGAAACCCATTTTATATAATGAAAGTAAGTGAAGGTGTCACCAATTCTGTCACTGAAATTGACCTTATAGAACACAATTCAAAGTGGGGACGCTATATTTTGAAACCACTGACCGGTAAGCAACATCAACTCCGCGTTCACCTCAATGCGCTCAACATTCCAATCAAAAATGATCCTTTTTATCCGGTAATCTCGCATAAAGCTGAGGATGATTTCAGTGCTCCGTTGCAATTACTTGCTGATGAGCTTCAATTTATTGATCCGATATTAAATATTGAAATGCACTTTAAAAGCATGCAAACACTGACATTGTAGATTCATTGTAATGACAAATTTATATAATTTTTACGTTCAGACATTGAAATTACATTTACTTAGATTAAAATAAGCACTTAAATTTAGAGTCGTTTGGTTTTAATTCATGAGAAAAACAGAAGTTTATCAAGTCCGACTTGACTCACAAGAAAAAAAACAAGCCTTTGCAGTTTTTAAGCAATTGGGGATTACACCAGCGCAAGCAGTGCGTTTATTTTTCAAACAAGTTGTACTGACAAAGTCCATTCCTTTTGCAATCGAAAATCAAACGATCAACATGGATCAATTGTTGAAACTCAAAAAACTTAAGCAAGAACAACAAGATTCCAATACTACAACTTCGAGTTTAGATGACGACGATTTTTTTGCAGAATTGAATGCACTTTTGGGTGAAAGCGATAAAGATTAATTTTTGACATAAGTTAACTTTGTCGTATTTTTAAACAATTTAATTTACAGCGCCCTGCGCAAATATGTTTAGCTCTTCATCATAACAAGATTAAAAATAATGATCTGAGGAGAGCTCAATAGTGATAGTACGGAAAGCCACAACAGAAGATCTCAATCAACTCGCTGTACTTTTTGATGAATACCGACAGTTTTATGGTGCATCATCCAATATTCAACAATCCTATGATTTTCTAAAACAGCGATTCGAAAACCAACAAAGTGTTATTTTTATTCACATCAAAAATGATGTAATCACTGGCTTCGTGATTCTTTATTTAGGTTTTTCATCCCATGCTTGTTCAAGCTACTACATTCTAGATGATGTATATGTCACTCCAATTTATAGAAGACAAGGTTCAGCCAAACAACTCATTGACACTGCAATTTTGTTTGCACAATCCGAAAAAGCCAGTCGAATTTCATTAGAGACACAACGAAGTAACTTTCAATCTCACCAACTTTACGAAAAGATGGGCTTCGTCAAAGACAATGAATTCCAAACCTATCATTGCTTTCTATCCTAAGGCATTACACAACATATCGTCTTAAGAATAGAGTCTTTAGCATTGATGATTTAAATCTCAAGGAGTTGAGCATCAGGACTTTGATTTTTTGCGGCGAGTATTTGCTGTTCAGTGAGATAGCAATATTCACCTTCAGCAAGCTGATCTAATTTTAATTGTCCAATTTGCAGTCGATGCAATGATTCAACACGATTTCCCACAGCAGCAACCATACGCTTAACTTGATGATAAACGCCTTGATGCACTGTAAATTGTAGGTGTTGTTCGCTTATGAGTTGAATGTCTGTTGCTTGAAACAATCCTGTTTCATTGCGAAGCTCTACACCTTGACCCAATTGAATGATTTGCTGCTCAGTGACTGGATCTGCTGTATGCATTTGATAAACTTTAGGAACATGTTTTTTAGGATGAGTCAGCGCTTGCAGAAATTGTCCATCATCTGTAAGTAACAATATACCAGTCGTGTCTTGATCTAAACGTCCGACTGTTTGCACTCCCCTTTGCAACAATATGTCATCAATCAATTCAAATACACTGAAGTGATGCGTCGCTTGATGCGAGCATTCATAGCCTACAGGTTTATTGAGTGCTATATAAACTTTTTCACGATAAGTATATTCCTCGTTATACACGTGGAAGCTAAGACCTTGAAGCTTCAGTTTATATTTCGGGTCCGTGATCACAGTACCATCAATGACCACTGCACCAGCTTTAATTAATTGTTGACAATATTTTCGTGATCCAAAGCCTTGAGACTGTAACATTTTTTCCAGAACCATGAATCACTTCCATTACTTACAATATTCGTTGAAATTTAAAGTATGTCATCTGAATGCAGACTTTAAATCAGTTAAACTATTATAACTTTCAAGTACTGTCCTGATAAGCACTGGATCTTCTTTATGTCTCAATTAGACCTCAATTTAATCGTTCTAATCATTTTATTGGCATGTGGAATATTCAGTCAAAATACAGCTGTCACAATTTCAGTCGCAGTACTTATTGTTTTTCGTATCACCCCTTTAAACGAGTATTTTCCATTGCTTCAACAGCATGGTTTAAATATCGGCATTATTATCCTCACCATTGGCGTTCTTACGCCAATTGCCAGTGGCACCATTCCGGGTAAAGATATTCTCAAGTCGTTCTTGAGCTTAAACTCAATTTTAGCCATTGGAATCGGATTATTGGTTGCATGGTTAGGTGGTCGTGGCGTAACGCTTATGGCGAATCAGCCAAATATTGTCGCTGGACTTCTGATTGGTACTGTAGCAGGTGTGGCTATTTTACGTGGCGTCCCTGTTGGACCTTTAATTGCAGCAGGAATACTTTCCATTATTATTGGCACTTCTTGAAACAGGTTCCTTTCACGACTGAACAGTCATTTCACAAACGCAACAGTCATCATTTGTTGGTTTGATCTTTTAGAACTGCGGTAAAGTATTTTGATTACGGATACTTGCACAGTTTAAATTATGCAAAAAATTAAAATTATTCGTCAGGATCAATACGAACTTGCTGCTACCTTTTTTCCTGCCGAGCATTCAAAGCGCCTTCCTGTCTTGGTGTGCCCTGCCACTGGAATTACTCAAAAGTTTTATCATCGATTTTGCGAATGGCTTAACCAACAAGGCTATGCCGTAATGGTGTTTGATTTTAGTGGTATTGGTGCTTCTCTTTATGGCCCATTGAAGCAATCCAAAGCAAGTATTGTGCAATGGGGGCAGTTGGATATTCCAGCTGCAATTGATCAACTCTTACAACTCACCCATGCCAAGCAAGTTATTCTTGTCGGTCACAGCGCTGGTGGACAACTCATTGGGATCACCCCCAACCATGATAAAGTTGCAAAAGTCGTGGCAATAGCAGGTTCGACTGGGCATGTAAAAGGGCTCAAAGGTCGTACGAAACTACTTGCCCCTGTGATGTTTAAAGGTATTTTTCCTCTCGCACGTATGACGCTCGGTTACGGCCCTACCCAAGCCATTGGTATGGGGGAAAATCTACCGAAAGATGTTGCACGTGACTGGGCTCAATTTTGTAGTCAACCTGGCTATGTTATTAATGCGATTGGGAAAACGGTTGCCCTAGATCAAGACTATCACCAAGAGATTCGAATTCCTATCACTGCTATTTGGGCAAGTGATGATGAGATTGCAACCGAAGCAAATGTTCAGGATTTACTTCGTTTATATCCTAATGCACCTACTGAAGCGATCGAACTCAAACCCAAAGAGCTTGGCCATAAAGCGATCGGACACATGCTGATGTTCAAACAGTCGCATCAAAATATTTGGCCGATGATCGAATCTCAACTGCATATATAAATCTCCATAAGTAAAAAACCGCCTTAAAGGCGGTTTTTTAAACTTACTCTATCCCAATATTCCAATCGAAAGCTGGATCACTATCGCATTTACAATATCGATGAAAAAAGCACCTGTCAGTGGAATAAGTAAGAATGCTTTGTGTGAAGGACCATAGGTATTGGTTACTGCTTGAATATTGGCAATGGCCGTTGGCGTCGCACCCATACCAAAACCACAATGACCTGCTGATAAAACCGCAGCATCGTAGTTGCTCCCCATCACCTTAAATGTCACAAAAGCAGTGTATAAAATCAATACCAGCATTTGCACAATCAGAATCGTGACTAACGGACCTGCCAAATCTGCTAATAACCACAGTTGTAGTGATAACAATGCCATAGATAAATAAAGTGATAAAGATGCATTTCCAAACACGTCAATCGCACGATCAAAGATATTTACTTTGAATACATGTTCAAGCAGATTTCTCAAAATCACACCTGAACCTAGCGCCCAAACAAAGGTTGGAAGCTCAAACCATTTACCCTGACTAAAATCTGTCATTAAGTTTGCCGTGAATATACAAAGTGCAAACATACCAAGCGTCGAAACCGCATTACTTGCAGTAATTAAGCGTGTCTTTTTTGGATATTCAAATGGTGCAGATTTTAACTGATCATCCAATTGTGATTCGTTTTGATCATTGTCAATTTTGTTAGCCAGTTGATGACGTTTAATTAAAAATTTAGCAACTGGACCACCAACGATACCACCAATGATCAGACCAAAGGTCGCACTTGCCATACCCAATACAATAGCACCTTGAATGCCATGCTGGGTTTCAAGCACTTGGCCCCATGCACCTGCCGTGCCATGACCACCCGTTAAGGTGATTGAACCTACAATTAAACCGATGAGCGGATCTAAACCTAATACCGTCGCTAAACTCACCCCAACAATATTTTGAACGATCACAAATCCGATCACACAGAACAAAAATATAAATAGGGCTTTACCACCATCTTTTAATTTAACAAAATCTGCACCTAAGCCCACAGAGGTAAAGAACATCAGCATTAAAATGCTTTGAATTTGCGCATCAAATGTGGCACTGATATTAAAGAATTTAAATAAGATGAATGCTGTAATTGCTGCGACCAAACCGCCAATCACAGGTTCAGGTAAATTGTAGTTTTTAAAGAATTGGACGCGGTTGACTAGATAGCGCCCAATAAATAGAAAAAATACGGCAATCACGATGGTGCCAAAGGCATCAACTTCAAAATTCATTGTATTTCCCTAATGTTTTAATTTTAATCAATTTTCACAAAGAATTTTGCTTTATTCAGCTACTGAAATGTAATTTTTCAATGATTTATAGGCAGTACATTTATTTGTACTGCCCTGTTGGTTTATTGCGCCTGTTTTCTTCTTTGTTCTCGAATTGATTCGCGAACTCGATCTGGCTCGACTACACCTAGGTGGTGCTGATTGTAATAGCGCTGTTTATCGTATTCAGACATGTTTACTGTTTCATCTTTATATTTCTGATAACATGCATCTTCTTCTGAATCATAATTTTTAATCTCCACGCTTGAACATGCAATGAGCGATAGACTGATTAAACTTAAGGTAAGTAGCGTTTTCATTATATTCATGCTGTGTTCATTTTTTGCTTATTCTATTTATTTCACATTTTTAGATTGTTGCTGTCTGTTTTATTTATGGTTACGTGCTTGTAAGATTTTCGCAGTAGTCAATTTGAATTTATATTCGATTCAGCATGACGAATCTGTGTGAATGTGTTTTAATGCAGGCAGTATGAGATGAGCCTTATATGAGTATCACGAGAGTGGTACGACTAGCCCCGTTAATTTTTTAATTACGGGGCTTTTTCATGGGCTTTCTTTTTCGGTAGATGACGGTTTCTCCATATTTTAGAAACACCCACTCTTTGGCTTGTTGATCAGTGATATCTTCAAACACGTAGTAGTCATGATCCCATGCTTCTTGATGGAAAATGACCTTCTTCGTATAAGTTTCATTCTGCCCATTGGTCATACAATTAAAGCTGTCGCCTTGGTCTTTGACTTGGATTCCGTTAAGGAAGCCACCGATACAGAGGAAACGGGGCTGTTTAAACATTCAATTTACTCAGCATACTATTCATATAATTATCATAATTCCCAAGTTGATTTTTCCAAAATCTATCATTCTCAATATCATCAATAAACTGTACAACATCAACAGGATTTGCTTCTTTCTCTAGATCAAATGAATCATCTATGAAGGAGTTCATAAAATCAGCCTTTCCATTTAAAGATATAATTATTTCATCCATAGATATTTTTAAATGATTTTCAAAATATTGGTGATCAAATTCTAATGTTGTATCTATAATCCAAGAATGAATTTTTACATCATCTAAATTTTCAAAATATTGCTTCAAAAATTCATTTCTAATGTAGGTCACTTTTTTAGATAGTTGATAAGCTGCTTTATTTAACGTGAAGTTTCGATATTCATAGATTTCTTGAATACTACTTTTAATATAAGTTGATTTTACTTCTGCAACAATGACAAAATTTTCATATATTGCGATTAGATCAATTTCGCCAACTTCTCTATCTAGAGGTTGATATTGGCAAATTACCTTAAATCCAACATTCTTAAATTTCTCAGCTAAGTTTAATTCAATCTTATCTGTTTCATTTTTAAGCTCCAAACGATTTTTATGTAGCTTGCGCACATAATTAATCATCATCGAATTTACATTTTGAAATGCAGTTAGCCATGGAAATTGAAAAACAAAATCATCAATTTTGTAAAATGGTTTTTGTTGAAATGTGGAATAATCATCTTCACTGTACAAGTCACAAGTCCAAAAACTCAAGATTTGTTCCATTTTCTTTTTTTTGACAGAATTTGAACTACCTTTTACCCAAGATGACATTCTTTTAATCTTGTCTTCTTGCCTAGCAAATTTGAAAGGCATTCTATTTTCACCGATCATAAAACCATGCATAGTGAGTCGCATTAAGGCTTGCAAATTACTTTGAGAACGAGGTAAAAAACTTATAAATTTTTCAATATGATCTTTTAAATAATGGGCTTGCGATAAAGTCATGGTAATCATGGTTTCATACGCATCAAGTTTTTGATTGTTAATACTGAAGTCTACAATCCCATAGACCTGTTCTAATTGTTCTTGGATACCAAATGCTTTTGATAAAGCAATTGCATTAGCTTCTAAATTCTCACCAGTATTTATAATGCTATACACAACATCTGAGTTTAAAAGTTTTTTAGTACCTATACTTAGCCAATAACTTAATAATAAAGAGTGTTTTTTAAACCAAACATCTTTATCTTTTTTTGCATTTGTATAAATTAGTTCACAATTTTTGAGTTTATAATTTACATCTTCGTCAAAACAAAATGACTCAAGTACATTTCTTTGGTAGTTAATAATCTCAACTTTTATTGCCACAAGTTTTTTATATAATTCATATTGCTGTAGAAGCTGTGGTGTCATCCCGTCTTCAATCAAGAAAGGCATAAGTTTATTTTTTAATGCTAATGCAATTGACTCTTCAGATAATTTTTTAGTATTTTTCTTTGATGTTTTAACAATTTCATCAAAAGCTTTCCACACTGTTTGTGCCGAATTATTTTCATTTCTATCAAATTGATAAGGCAAATAATCAAAGTAATCTTGATTTGGAATCAAATACTCATAAGCATATAAACTGCCAAAAGCCATAGCTGTAATTTGACCGATATTCAGCCTATTCTTAATATCATCATAAATTTCTAATCGATGCGTATATTGTGATTGTAAATACTCTACAGTCTGAAAAAAACTAGTAAGGGTTTCATTTTTAAATTCTTGTTCAATTTCCCTTAGTAGACACCATGAATAATGAGCAGAATGAAGTATTATCCCTGAATAACGTACTCCCAAAATAAAACTTTGAACATCAAGTTTTAAATAATTTACACAAATATTTTTATCAATCGAATTTAAACGAATATATTGACTTAATGCGAGAATATAATTTTGACTTTTTATATCATCAACAGTGAGTAATTTAATAAAACTTGATTGCCAGAACATATCAAATTTATTTTTAAAAACTCCATGTTTGGGTTGTGAACTTTTATACAAAAGTTCTTGTACAATTTTTTCTTTTGCTAGTTCTAGACCAAAATTCAAAAACAAAGCATCGAATTTATTTTCATAATAATTTTGCATAAAAATAAGGGCTGATAAATCAGCCCTTATCTTATATTGCCTAACGCTTAATTTTCAAGCAAATCATAGATTTACTCTTGCGCTAGGGAAAAGCCTTTCGGCTTTTCTTTATCCTAGCTCATTAAGACAATTGAGCAGCAGCAATTTTCTTCGTATCAACGTCTTTAGCAGCGTCTGTATAGTCGTTCATTTGATCGAAGTTCAAGTACTTGTAGATATCCGCAGACATGCTGTCGATTTGAGCAGCATACTGTTGGTATTCTTCAGGAGTTGGCAACTTACCAAGTACCGCAGCAACAGATGCAAGCTCAGCAGAAGCCAAGTAAACGTTCGCACCTTGACCTAAACGGTTCGGGAAGTTACGCGTAGAAGTAGATACAACAGTTGTATTTGGAGCTACACGTGCTTGGTTACCCATACATAATGAACAACCTGGCATTTCTGTACGCGCGCCAGCTTTACCATAAGTATTGTAGAAACCTTCTTCCATTAATTGGCGTTCGTCCATACGAGTTGGAGGAGCTAACCAAAGACGAGTAGATAAAGAACCACCAGGTACTTTGTCTAAAAGTTTACCAGCTGCACGGAAGTGACCGATGTTTGTCATACAAGAACCGATGAATACTTCATCAATTTTGTCGCCTTGAACGTCAGAAAGAAGTTTTGCATCATCTGGATCGTTCGGGCAGCAAAGGATAGGTTCTTTGATGTCAGCAAGGTCGATTTCATACACTTTCGTGTATTCAGCATCAGCATCAGCTTTAAGAAGTGATGGGTTCGCTAACCATTTTTCCATGTTCTCAACACGGCGCGCCATAGTACGAGCATCGCCATAACCTTCAGAGATCATCCACTTCAACATCGTGATGTTTGAACGAAGGTATTCAGCAACTTTCTCTTCAGAAAGTGTGATCGCACAACCAGCAGCAGAACGTTCAGCAGAAGCATCAGAAAGTTCGAACGCTTGCTCAACAGTTAAGTCAGTTTCCATTTCTGATAAGTCGATCTCTAAGATACGACCAGAGAAGATGTTTTTCTTACCTTTTTTCTCTACAGTTAAGTCACCTTCTTTAATTGCGTAGTAAGGAATCGCATGTACTAGGTCACGTAAAGTGATACCAGGTTGCATTTTACCTTTGAACTTCACAAGAACTGATTCAGGCATATCAAGTGGCATAACACCAGTTGCTGCAGCGAACGCTACAAGACCAGAACCCGCTGGGAAAGAAATACCGATTGGGAAACGTGTATGTGAGTCACCACCAGTACCAACTGTATCTGGAAGAAGCATACGGTTTAACCAAGAGTGGATAATACCGTCACCTGGACGTAAAGAAACACCACCACGGTTCATGATGAAATCAGGAAGCGTGTGTTGCATTTGAACGTCAACTGGTTTTGGATACGCAGCAGTATGACAGAAAGATTGCATTACGAGGTCAGCAGAGAAACCTAAGCAAGCTAAGTCTTTCAATTCGTCACGCGTCATTGGACCTGTTGTATCTTGAGAACCAACAGTTGTCATCTTAGGTTCGCAGTAAGTACCTGGAAGTACACCTTGACCTTCTGGAAGACCACAAGCACGACCAACCATCTTCTGAGCAAGCGTGAAGCCTTTGCCAGTTGCAGCTGGTTGAACTGGAGTACGGAACAAGTCAGAAGCAGGAAGACCCAATTCTTCACGTGCTTTAGTAGTTAAGCCACGACCAATGATCAAGTTAATACGACCACCCGCACGTACTTCGTCTAGAAGTACTGGAGTTTTTAACTCAGCTTCAGCAATTTGAGCGCCATCTTTGAACGCTGTAACTTTTGCAGTCGCTTTGTCAATCTTCAACGTGATTTCGTCGCCCATGTTCATGTTTGCAACGTCGATTTCAACTGGTAACGCACCAGCGTCTTCCATAGTGTTGAAGAAAATCGGAGCAATCTTAGAACCTAAGCAGTAACCGCCTTCTTTCTTGTTTGGAATGTGAGCGATTTCGTCACCGAAGAACCAAAGCACAGAGTTTGTAGCAGATTTACGAGATGAACCTGTACCAACAACGTCACCCACGTAAGCTACAGTATTGCCTTTCGCGATTAAGTCTTTGATTTGGCTTAATGGACCAACTTCACCTGGAACTTCTGGTTTAATACCATCACGTTCGTTTTTCAACATTGCGTTAGCGTGTAACGGAATGTCTGGGCGGCTCCAAGCGTCTTGAGCTGGAGACAAGTCATCTGTATTTGTTTCGCCAGTAACTTTGAAAACTGTAAGTTTGATTTCTTCTGGAACGTCTTTACGGCTAGTGAACCATTCAGCGTCAGCCCAAGATTGAAGAACAGCTTTCGCGTTTTCGTTACCTGCTTTTGCTTTATCAGCAACGTCATGGAACGCATCGAAAACAAGAAGTGTTTTCTTAAGCGCTTCAGCAGCTAAAGCACCAAGCGCTGCGTCTTCTAATAATTCTACTAAAGGAGCAACGTTGTAACCACCAAGCATAGTACCTAGTAAGTAAACCGCACGCTCTTTAGAAACTAATGGAGAAGTCGCTTCACCTTTCGCCAAAGCAGCCAAGAAAGCAGCTTTTACGTAAGCAGCTTGGTCAACACCTGCTGGAACACGGTTTTCAAGCAAATCAACTAAGAATGCTTCTTCGCCAGCTGGTGGATTTTTTAATAATTCAACTAATGCAGCTGTTTGAGCGTCATCAAGTGGCTTCGGTGGGACTCCGAGTGCGGCACGTTCTTCAACGTGTTGGCGGTAAGCTTCTAGCACGGTGTTATTCCTCTTCTTTAAAAAATTACTTGCAATATCCTGCTTATAAAGCCTGCAAATAATATGGACTGCTAAATTTTACTAAAATTCCGGTTAAAAGTTAATGCAAGAAGAGTGTTTCTTTGTGATGACCATTATTTTCTTACTAAATGATCTCTCTTCTGATTACTCATTGCTCAATATGTTGTTTTATCGAACAATTCTGACATTAACATGAAGCTTTTACGGATCTTAAATAAATAAAAGGCAACAAGATGTTGCCTTTTAAATCCTTTTTTGACTATTCAACCTTAGTGGACAGTTGTGCGATCTAAATATTGTTGCAGACTTTCTCGTGTTCCTTCAAATCTGACCAGAATTTCATCATCATGTAGCATGCGGTGTTCGGCACAAGCAAAACTAATGTGTACCTGATAAATTTTGGCATGTTCATTGATCATATTTTTAAGATAGACTCGATCCCCTAGACTTAGGACGTAATGGCTGCCATTAATTACAGCAACACCATTGGCATCTTCAAGCAGAAGATCGGCATTATTCAGGTATGCGACCACTTCCATTGTTCCGCTCCTTTTGTTTTATTTATCTTATTTTTATATAAGCTTTTCTATTTTAATGCTAATTAAAATTTGTAATTAATTTCAACAAAAAAAGGGAAACTTACGCTTCCCTCTTTTTTATGATCAATCTTTTTGTAGCGCCTTAAAACTGTTTGTAGTCAGGCAGATTATCTTTATCGTAAGGAGTGGCTAAACACTCATCCGTTGCTTCTTTTTTGAATTTAGCCATTAATGCATCACGATCCACTTCTAATTGATTCGCAGGATAAGCATAGACCTTCTCAATTTGAGCATCTACAAATTTCTTCGTCGTCGGATCGGTCAGTTTAGAAGCATGTTCGACCGCTGCAGTTTTCTCGATACCATTTTGACGGTCTAGCAAAATAGAGCGTGCAGCATTACCAATACTGGTACAGTAACCATGCCAGACTTCTTCAGGGGTTAGTGGCTTTTTTTCTTCACAAGCACTGAGCAAAACGGCTGAACCAAGTACAGCACCCAGAATCACGAATTTGTTCATACATCTCTCCTGTTGCGGCTATGATAATCGAGTTAAACCGAATAGGAAATCGTGTAATGACATTTCTCGTTCATTAGCCACAGCTTGAGCGAATAATTTTATTCTGATCATCCACGGTTACTGTAATACGATCATTTCGATAATCCATAGTAACCAGATCATTTGGTCCGACACGGCGAATAATTTTGGCTTTGGTTTTATTCAAAATCTGTTGATCATCAAGATTATGCATACCGACTAATTTTTTCGCTTCTTCAGGTTTGCAAATATTTTGATGATGTCTAAATAGTTCCCATTCTTCTACCACAACACCATCTGGCAACTGGCAATAACCCACTTGACCATTTACCTCATTACGTATTTCTAATTTTCCACCTTGTTGAACACAAAATTTGCTTGCAGGATTAGCCATTCCAATTTTTGGAGTAAGTTGCTCAGTTTGATTGGTTTGACAGCCCGCCATGAGTGTTGCCGCTATCATCGCCATGAATATTGCAATTGTTTTCATTTTTTAATTCGTTCTTGTCCGATAAATTTTAAGTCTAGCATTTTAACAATAGGGCTTAAATTTAATTTCGGTTTATACATTGAATTAAAAAGGGCTTCGATTGAAGCCCTTTTACCTTTTAGAATCGCCAATTGTAGAAAATATCAATGGCTTTTTCTAAAGACTGACTTGCTTCCAGATAGAGTCTTTGGTTCATCTGATATCGTAGCGTTAATTTATTGACTGGCGTAAAGACACCAACACCATAACGGATATATAAATCAGGGGTCAGATAACCTGTCACACTCACTTGAGTGTCATCGCCTGTTCCTTGCGCATCAAGAGCAAGACCACTTAACCCAAATGTCTGTCCAATTTGATTGGTCAAAGCACGTGTACCACCAAGCCCTAAGCTAATCCCCGCTGCAGCAATGGTATTGTTCACATCTGACTTAAAGCCTTCTGCTTGACTCAAGCTACTTGAACCTTCATTGATTCGACCTGTAATCAAGGCATTCATTGCTTCTTGTTCAGATAATCCCGCATCATTAAATACTTGGATATTTGGACTACTTGCGGTTCCAGTAACACGCACCCCAACTGTACTGCCTGAAATAAGTTTACTTGCTTCAACCTCAAGGGTTGGGTTGGACAATGCGCCATTGAAACGTGCAATTGCACGACTTAATTCTAAAGACTGCCCATAAGCTTCAATGGTAACGCGTTTACTTACACCAATCGCACCATTGGCACGCATGGCAGTTTCTATTCCTCGTTGCGTTAAGTAAATTCGCCCAAGCAATGGAATACGACTATTAAAGCCTTGGAAAATCACTTGGTTTCCTAAATTTAATTCTAAGTCAGCGCGGATATCCCATGGCTTTGCAGCCTTAAGTACCGCGAGTTGATTATCACCTTCACGTACCACTCGAACATCGGCGGATAAAGGCACTACGGACGCGCTCGATTCTGGCATTGAAATCAGCGCACGCGGAACTTCAACTTTACCATTCAAAGTTAACTGCTTACTGACAGGACGTGCATCTAAATCCATTTCAGTGTTCACAACAGCTGTGATTAATGGTGCTTGGCGAATAAATAAATTATCACCTTTGAGTTTTAAACGAATTCTAGGATCATTTTTCCAATCGATATCACCCGTTAACTTACCCACGCCTCGACCACTATTGAAAGCGCCATCGATCGTCGCTTGGTTTTGACGAATAGATGAATACAGCTGAATATTCGTGAGATTAACAGGTAACGAAATCATGCTGATGGAACCATTTTTAAGGCGCATTTCGCCGTTAAATAACGGTTGAGTCAATGTCCCACTGATTTTACCCGCAAGGGATAAATTACCATCGATTTTACGCACATCCGAAATGAATGGTTTTAAAATTTTCAGTTGTACTTGACTCAGAGCAACTTCACCACGCATTGGTTTCGAATCAACAAATGGATTCACCACAACATTTGCATATCCAGTCCCAATATTCGGAGCTTTCAAATCAGCACGAAGTAATAATCCTTCACGAATACTTCGTGCAATAAGACTTACTTCATCGTAGTTCATCGTGGTGCTGATATCATCTGGATCGGCAGCTGCTAGACCGACAACACCATTACGCGTAACAAGTTTGGCATCGATTTTTGGTTGAATGCCTTGCCCCCAAGACGCTTTAGCATAACCATCCAATTTACCCGTAATTGCGAAACCTTCAGGCATAAATGCGGCAAAGTCACCAAGATCTAAATTCCGACTCACAAATGAGGCGCTACCTTTGGTCTTACTCACACGTAAGGGCTGATCAAAGCAAAGTTGGCTTTGATTACTGGTCCAGCAATGAGCACCCACAAATAATTCTGTTTTCGCAGTATTATAAATCACAGGTGCAGGTTGGGCCTGTTTCAAATGCGCGCGTGCAGAGTCAAAGTCACCTTTTTGAATTTGACCTAACCAATCATTCGCAGGATTAAATCCACCTGCCAGTTGTACATAAAATTTAGACAGCTTGTTCGCGGCTTGGACTTTCAATAAATGTGCTTTTCGCGTGCCAGCAATCGAGACTTCAGCGTTTTGAATCTCACGATTGCCACTTCTTAAACTGTCCATTCTTGCAGTTAATGCAGTAGGCACTGTATCCGAAGTTGGTAATTCCCCTTGGATGTTGAGTGATTTGATACTGACAAGATCATTGAAACCAAAGTTATTCACCTTCACATTCGCAGTTGCTGACAATCTCGGTTGAGACTGCACATTAACAAAACCTTGCGCACGACCACGTAAACCAGGATAAAGCTCAAATAATGCAGGCGCGTCAATCTTAACGCGAAGATTCTGAGCATTCCCTTCGGCTTGAATCTGATTCTGCGCATACACCAAATACAAATTATTGGCTTCAAACTGTTGTGGTAGGAAACCTATCTGATTCGAATTAAGAATAACAGCAAGATTACCTTTTGCTCTAAGCGGTTTTTTATTGATCATGCCAGCGAGATTGAGTCGATCAATATTAATTTTTTTCAAACGATCTGACCAAACACCATCCGTTTTGACATTGCCTGAAATTTCACCTTTAACACTTGAGACAAAATAATGAGGCTTAAAGCGTATTAAAGAAGCATTAATGTCCCATCCGATTCCATTGGCTAAATTGACTAAACCGTTGGCATTAATCTGACCCGCAGCACCCTGATGTTTAAATTCGGAAATATTGATGCGCTGAGGTGTGCCTGCTACACGTATTTTAAGCTGACCATCCCCTTGTGGCAGTTGGCTTGCATGCAATGCACCATCATAATTTACTGCGAAGCCTTTAAAACCACCACCCGACTTTTCATCATGTAAAAGAATGGCTGCTGTACTTGAGCCAGTCAGCTTAATTGTCTCCGGTGGATTTTGATTGGCAAGTTGACCTGAAAGATTGATCTGATTTAACTGAATAATTTGCTGGTTAGGGCGAGCAAAGCCACTGGCTTGAATTTGTCCATTTAATAAATTTACAGGAGCAGCAGCACTGATGGTTTGCGGATTAAAATCTTTTGCATTAAGCACTGCATTCCACTTCAACTGTCTTTGATCAGATGGTAATTCAACCTTGGCATTTGCTTGTAAAGATCCTTTTCCATCTGCTTGATAGATAAATGAAGGAACATGAAGATCATTCCCTTTAAGGTCTAATTGGGCATTGTATTTGCCAGCAGGTAAAGTTCCTTTTTCATTTGCACCAACTACGGTTGCCACATGAATATTTTGTTGACCTTCAACTAAAGCAAGTTTTACATCCCCAGATTCACTACTTAACCAACCAATGTACGGAACAGCACGATCAATATTTTTCCAAGCGACATCTAGCAACATCGGATTCGGCTTATTATTTTTTTGTTCAGCTTGATTAAGATTTAAATTCCATGTTTCATATTGGTCGAAATCAATAAGTGCTGTGAGAGCTAATCCCTTCTCTAACGAACCAGCTGAGGCGATTTTGGCATCCAAACGTTCTGGCAGAAAATCTTGCACCACTTGTGGAATCACTTTATCTTTTGGATTGATTTTATCTAAGCGACCTTGCACATCCCAAGTGACTTTATCCTTCCATCCTACGACACCCGCAAGATTTAGCGCCCCGTTCATCAATTGACCATTCAGGTTTGAAATATTCAATTGATTGACGAGATCTGTATGCGCCAGCGCAGTATATTGCCCTTGAGGAATATTTTTACCAGAAATATCGGTATTAATATCCAAATTCAAACGTTGGATATCTCCAGAAAACTTAGCAACTCCTTGTTTAGATAAAAGCTCCTGCTCTAGCATTAAAGGCCAGTGATAATCTTTAAAGTTTAAAGCACCTTGCATCGGTACATTCTTTCGAACTGGATGTACCACTGCCCAACCTGTTAATAAATCAGGGGTACGCGTGGCAATGCCCGCTTGAATGGTATCTAAAGAGCCTTTTGCATGGAGATAAATATCCTCAACGTTGATCGACTTTAAAGATGGGAGTCTTACAACTGCTTGCGCATCTAACGGATATTTACCTTTAAAATCCATCTGACCTGTTGCTTTTTTTACAGACAAATAACCCATATCAAACTGCGAATCTTCAAACTTAAGCTCAGTACCTGACCATAGTGCTTCGTTTAGGATAATGTCATTAAATTGCACTTTAGAACTTGAAGTTTGGATCACCAATTGATCGATATCGGCATGATCAACACGTAAAACAAAAGGGAGTTTAATTTCACTAAACTTAAATGGCTCATCACTTGGCGGTGACTTGTTAATGACACGCAAATTTCGGACATCGGCACGATTCAAATGAATTTCTTTATCTAATATGGCACGCCAACCCAAAGTGACATCAGCTCTATCAATTTTCACATCAACTGATTTCAGCGTCACCAATACATTTTTTAGAATGATGCCTTGAAGTAAATTTCCACCTTCATATTCATACTGAATAATCTGTTGAGTGGACAAAGCACGGTCAAGTAAGAATTTACTGCCTTTGTCTGTTGAAAACATTACGGCAAGCGAAGCCACAAAAAAGATCAGAATAAATAAAATGATCAGCAATACACGGCGTAATAAACTTCGCTGTGGCGTCACGTTTTGCTCAGGTTGCTGCTCGATGTCTTCAGCCATACTTATTCCAAAAAATGATTGAGTACTTTTATTATCTTAAATATTAAAGTTGCGGCCCGATAAAGAAATGTAGACGAATAGGTTTACCAGGATCAGATATCCCCGATGCCACATCTAGACGAATTGGACCAATTGGAGAGTTCCAGCGGATTCCTGCTCCTATGCTATATTCAGTATCATTGGTAAATTTTTCATCATAAGCATTACCAAAATCACTAAATAACGCGGCGCGCCAACCTTCTTTAAATTGGTAATTGTACTCTAAAGTCCCAATCGCACGCGCTTGACCTCCGACTTTATATCCAAATTCCACAGGGGACAAACTCTTATAGTCAAAGCCTCGTAGACTTTGGTCACCACCTTCAAAGAATCTCAAGTTATAGGGCACTTTTTGAAAATCTTCTGTGATGATATAACCGAGGTTTGCCCCACCAATGAATTGATGATCATTGTTACTGCCTAGTGAATATAAAAATTTCCAGTTCGCATTCACAATCGCCATATCAGCATCGGATAGCAGGCTTTCACTCCCCAATTGGATTTTGTAGTTTTGTTTAAATCCTTTTGTCGGATTTAATCGATTATCACTGGTGACTTTAGTGGCTTCATAACCAAGTAATAAAGATTGCTGCTCATCATTACCCGTTGCAACGACAAACTCTGGGATTTCATCCCAATTGGTATCTGGGTCAAGTGTCTCAGGAATATCACCTTCAATCGTCATACGATCTAGACGATAACGCACACCAAAAATATGCTGCCAATCACGACGCGCACCTTTAATAATTCTGTCAGCTCCGGCAACGGCGGATTCCACAATGAGATTTAATCCATTCCCAATTTCATCACGATCTTCACGCTCGTAACCACCAACTAGACTGACATAATCATTTAATGGGTGTTTATATGGAATATTATAGCGACCATCAATCGATTGTCTGACTTGTGACAACTCTAAGTTTGCATCAAACGAATGACCTCGTTCATTCACAATAGAACGGCGGTACTGACTTCGTAAGCGCACACCTGTATCAGTACCATAACCAATACCCGCTTCAACACTATTTAATTTATCCGCATTCAATGTCACGATGACAGGGATTTTTTTCTCTTCACGTGCTAAGGCTTGTAAACGCTCGGTTTCTTCCTGCTTGGCTTGCGCTTGATTATCAGCATCATTACGCTCTTGCAAAGTACGACGTTCATTTCCACCCGCAAATTGAGTTTCATCTGCCACATTCTGCGTGACTTCTTCTGATGAACTTGCCTGTTGTTCAGCCTTTTCTTGACCTGTTAATAAACTTCGATCAATTTTTTGCTCATCCACTAAAGCCTGCAAATCAGGTGCGAGTTCAAGCGGCTTAATAATTGGATCAGGTTTAACAGCGTCAACAAGGCTATAGTTAAAATAACGTGAATTGGTTAAGTTGTTGGCTAATACATTTACACGCCATGCGGTAAAGTCTGCACCTTCTTGCCAAGGAGCTAATGTTCTTAAAATATCTTCACGAATCGGTAATTTTTTTGATGGATCACTCATTCTAAACTGCACATCATCCAGCTTATAACGTTCACCTGTTTCCATCTTCAAATTTATATCGGCTTGATTTTGAGGGCGGGCCAACATGACATCGTGCATTCGCCAATAATAATCAAAGAAACCGTTGTTATTCGCCGCTTCAATGATTCGAGCTTTTGTCGCTTCGTATTTACCATGATCGAAAATATCACCCACCTCCAAATCAGGAAGCACTCGAATCACTTGCAATTGAGCAAGATTCTGCCCAGGCCCAGTAAATTCAATATTTTGTTCTCGTACCACTACTGGATTATGAGGTGTGACATTGACACGTACTCGGTTATCACTGACTTTTTCAAACTTAAATTCAGCATCGTAATAACCTACGGCTTGTGCAGCTTGGACAGTCATATTACGGAGTTGCGGGACGGCAGCATTGAAATCTGAAAATGACTCAACTGTGAATGAAGATAACTTTGCTTTGATATTGTCCGCGAGTGCTTTAGGTGCGCCCGTAACATCTGCGGTAATACGTGGCACAGCAGCGGGCTGATTAAGACGTGGAGGACGTATTTTGTAGAAAATGCGTTTAAACACATTTACTTTTTCTGGTTCTTTATTTTCAGGTTCTTGGGTTTGAACGGATAATGAACGTCCTTCCACATTTTCAGACACCTCAATCTGACGATCAGACTGAATGTTTTGCATCAACTGATCAATGTTGACTGGCGCTTTTGTTAACTCAGCCTCTGAAATGTCATTCGCAGGTAGATCTTGTACTTGAATGGCTGGAGTCGTCAGACCCGATCTGAAATTTTGCGCTTCCTGCTTGGCTTCTTCAGCGACTGATAAAATTTCATTGGCAAGTCGAGGGTCCACACTTTCCTCAGGTAGCAACTCCAAATCATCAAATTCTATCGGCTTGAATTGCTCTTGTGGACTCAATTGCTCTTGCTGCTGAAGCATTTCATAACTATTAAAATCATCTTGCCCACTCAGCTGATCTATTTTTTGATCAATACTTTCAATTTTCTCTTTTGACAATCCCTGTTGTTGCGCAACGTTTTCTATTTTTTGTTTATTATTTTCGATGGCTTGTACGGATGTCGCAGGCTCAAGCTCCTGACTTGAAACCACTGCGTCGGCTGCAAATAACACAGGTGAAGAAAGCGCACCTAAAAAAACACTTGCATAGAACCATTTATTGATATCATTTGATATCCATGTGTGCTGCACACATTGGGAAAGTAATGATTTTTTAAATTGTGTTTTCGATGGCATACTGCGCTCTGAATACTTTATATTTTAAATAGAAAATACGGATTTTTCACTCAAGCTAACTGAATCAAATTTCTAGTATTTTCAAAATTTTTAGGATGAAAATATGATACATGATTTTCCGATATTGTTACTAAATCATCACATTTCTTAATAATTTTTAAAAAAGCTGAATTGTCATGCAAAAACAAGAGCATCTACTGAGTTCGCGCCGTTTTTTACCTATGTTTTTGACTCAATTTTTTGGAGCCTTAAACGATAATGTCTTTAAACAATCCTTATTGCTTGTCATTACCTATGGTTGGATTCAACAACAGACCGCAAGCGTAAGCACACTCAATAATCTAGCTGCACTTCTCTTTATTCTACCTTACTTCATTTTTTCAGCGACTGCAGGACAAATTGCAGACAAATACGAACGCTCTTTCTTGATTCGTAATATCAAATTGCTTGAAATCTTGATTATGCTGATCGGTACTGCTGGATTTTTACTCGGCAATTTATGGCTATTGTTATTTGCATTGTTCCTCATGGGTACACACAGTACCTTCTTCGGACCGATTAAATACGCCATTCTCCCTGAAATATTAAAACCAAATGAATTGATGTCGGGTAATGCTTTATTTCAGTCAGGTACTTCCATTGCAATATTGATGGGGATGATCTTGGGTGGTGTAGTGATTTCAAACTCTGAAGGTAACTTAGTTTGGATCAGCCTGACGGTCGTGACCATCGCGATACTTGGTTATAGTTGTAGTCGCTTCATTCTCAAACAAAAAGTCCGTGAAAATCATATCAATGTCGATTGGAATTTCTTTCGAACAAGTTTCCAAACCATACGTTATGCAAAAAGCTTACCCCTCATCTTTACCATTTTATTGGGTAATTCTTGGTATTGGTTTTATGGCGCGACTTATTTAACCCAAATTCCTCAAATGACTCAGCAAAATCTTCATGCCAATGAAAATGTGGTTAGTCTCCTCCTTACCTTTTTTTCTGTGGGTATTGGTGTAGGTTCATTATTATGCCGAAAAATTGGTGGCTCAGAGGTCAATATTAAAATGGTGCCTATTGGTGCAGTAGGCTTAACCGTTTTCGCCTTCTATTTAGCAGCAAGTTTAGCCTTTGTTCCTGAAAGGACTGGCGATTTTATTGGCATATCAGACATGTTTAATTCTGGTATGATTTATTACCATGTGATGATTGCAGTTACTTTATTGGGGATCAGTGGTGGTTTTTATATTGTTCCGCTGTATGCCATGATGCAAGCCTATTCACCGTGTTCACATCGTGCTCGCGTAGTGGCTGCTAATAACATTATGAATGCAGTATTCATGGTGTCTTCTGCTATATTCTCCATTATTATTTTAAGTATCTTAAGTATTGATATTAAGATTCTATTCAGTATTACAGCAATATTGAGTGCTCTGTACACGATTTGGTTATTAACACGCTTAAAACCAATGTTAAAAAATGCTCAAATTGATTTAGAGGATTAAGGTTATGCGTCACTACACAGGTCTAGATAAATTTATCCATTCATTTGATCAAGCACTGCGTAGTTTGGTTCCAGGCACCACCACCTCACAACGTGAAAATCCAGCAAGTCAAGCAGAGACTCATCTCGCAGTGAGTGAAGCAAGGCATGTTGCTGGACTCATGCGTGTTAATCACAGTGGTGAAGTCTGTGCTCAAGCGCTTTATCACGGTCAAGCATTGACAGCTAAGTTGCCTAATGTTCGTCGTGAAATGGAGCATGCCGCGATTGAAGAACAAGATCATTTAGCATGGTGTGAAGATCGTTTAAAAGAGTTAGATAGTCATACAAGTCTACTTAATCCTGTATGGTATGGTCTTTCTTTTGGTATGGGTGCGATTGCAGGTATTGCTGGTGACAAATACAGTTTAGGCTTCGTTGCAGAAACCGAACGCCAAGTGAGTCTGCATCTGCAACACCATCTTGACCAACTCCCACCGCATGATGAACGCTCTCGTCAAATTTTGACACAGATGAATCAGGATGAACTTCAGCATCGAGATACTGCACTAAATGCAGGTGGTGTGGAATTACCAACTGCGGTCAAAATCGCAATGACGGGTATATCCAAACTCATGACCAAAACAAGTTATTATATTTAAAAAAAAACGCGGCTCATGGGCCGCATTTTTTATAGATGATGGAATCGTCTAAACTTATTTAATTCACGTTCAGCATGATTAAAATTCAAATCTAACCGCAATTTATCCTGCTTTAAGGACTTTATTTTCTTAAGATACTCTTCCCGCTTTTCTTTGGTGATTTTGTCATCCAGCAAGTAGTCTCGATATGTTTCAATTTCTTTATCTTTTGCATCTTTGTCTTTCTTAGAACGATAGTACTGATCGGCCACATTATAAAAGGGTGCTAATTGAGCATGTAACTCCGATGGGCAAACCCTATAGCCACCTCCTCCCTCCAAAGCTCGATCAAAAATAACTTCGGGTTGACAATATGAACGAAGCCCAAGTTGGTAACCTTGTTCATATAACTTGTGATCAGGTTCAATATTCACTTTTGAACAGGCTTTTTGATGTTTAACAATGCGATTCGAATAACCACTGCTTCCATCTTTTTCACCTATTTCAGACCATTGAGCAGTTCGACACTCTTGAGGGGAAAGCGTTGCACAACCTGAGAGCAACGCCAAAATTGCGCTTAACACAATAATTTTATACATCTTCTTGATACGGAGCTTATTTATTTTGAAGTGGCGTATTATAAAAATTAGCCCATTTAAAAGAAGCCAATTATTGTTACATCACAGCCTATTTGCGTATCAAAGACATATTTGATCAATGCTACCGATGGACTATTCGGCGTAACTCATCTTATTTTAGAAAATGAACCATCTAGTGACACTTGAGGAAAATGATGCGCTTCATGCTCAAATAATGGATTTTCCCAAATATCAAACATTGGAATTTTAACATCTAGGGCTAATGGCATTTTTTTTGGATTAAATTGCATATTTTGGAGCGTATTTCCCCATGCAATGAGATCTACATCCAAAGAAATATCATGTGACGGACGGACTCGACCAGAAGCTTTTTCGAGCGCTTTTAAAAGATTGGTAATTTCATTGACTTGCTGCTTTGATTCTAATAAACATGCAGCATTCCAATAATCTTGTCCAACACCATCTCGACAAGGTATGACATAGATGGGAGAACGCGTAATACAACCTAATGACGCAATTTGTTTTAATGCATTCACCAGATGATTGTGCGGTTGGCTATTACTCGCCAATGCTAGCGCGTAAATCATTACGGTGTCTTTCAAGACGAATTCCTACTGAATTGGCTTGTGGAATAATAGCAGGCTTACGCACAGTAATTTGAATAGACTCAATTGCTGGATATTGGTCAAACAAAGCTTTGAGGACAATTTTTGCAGCAAATTCAATTAATTCAGGTTGAGCTTTTTGAATCGTCTGAGTCGCGATTTCACAAATTTCAGCATAATTTAAAGTATCAGCGAGAAGATCTGAATTTGATGCCTGCTCTAAATCAGTCGCAATATGAAGATCAAGCAATAATGGTTGAATGATTTGCCGTTCCCAGTCAAAACATCCGATGACTGTTTCAACTTTCAATCCTTCAATTAATATGGAATCCATCTTCAATCATGACCTTTTCGTAAACTATCAAACAGTGATAGCACGCTTGACGGGAGGCGATAAAAGCAAATCCTCTTCTATTGAGGATTTGCTGTGATATTTTAACACTTGTTTAAGATTTAATGTTTCAACAAAAGATTAGGATCGATTGTTTGTACCATTTGTAAGCGCTGATCTGCATAAATATCAGTGTACGGCGCAAGAATTCTCATAAAACGATCAAAATAAAGCATTTGTTTAAACAGCAATGCGAAATCCCGTGGAAAACGGATGCCATGACGCTCACCTACAGCCACCATATCCATCATGATGTCATTTAAGTCGGCTGGATTAGATGACAGAATTTGCTGAGGATCAGCGGTGAGTACACCACTGAATAATCGCTCTAAATCGTTTGCCAAAACTGTTGTATCAATTTGCGTATTGGTCATGCCCATTTTCAGCATATTTTCTGCCATCAATGGATAATTGGTATTTTGCAATGCATCCATGAAAGCAATACATGCCGTCCATACTTCAGGCTTTAATTGTCCCACAATACCAAAATCAATGAATCCAATGCGACCATCATCCAAAAGCATGAGGTTGCCTGCATGTAAATCTGCATGGAAACTTTCACACATCATCAAACTACCAAACCATGTGTTCATGGCAGTAATCAGAACTTGTGATGGGTCTTTGGAAACTTGACGAACCACATCGAAATCCGTCAACGGCACGCCATACAGACGCTGCATTGTCAGGACACGGCGTGTTGAATATTGATGATATACCTTTGGTGCAGTCGCTTTGGTATTTTGAGTAATGTGCAGATAATTAACAAAATCATCAATATTTTTTGCTTCTTCAATAAAATCAACTTCACGAACCATACGTGTTTTGATTTCTTCAACAATATCCGCAAGTGAAGCAAATTTTACTTTAGGAACTGCCTTCTCTAGAATCTTGGTCGCCCAATGTAGGACATTTAAATCCGTATAAAGGATAGTTTCAACACCAGGTTTTTGGACTTTGATCACGACATCTTCGCCGCTCACCAATTTAGCAGCATGCACTTGTGCGATCGAAGCAGAAGCTAATGGCGTTTCATCAATAGATGCGAAAATTTCACCTAAATCGCGACCGTCAAACTCAGCATTCAAAACACTTTCAATATAGCTAAATGGGAGTTTAGGTGTCTGATCTAAACACCCTTGAAATTCCTCAACATATTCACGTGGAAATAATGAAGGCGTACTGGCAATAAACTGTCCCAACTTAATATACGTTGAACCAAGTGACTCGAAAGTTTCGCGCATTAATTTCGCATTACTCGGTTTTTCTGTCGCGTATTTAATCCCTGCTCGCGCAGCAATGACCGCAGTTTCACCTACACGGGCCACTGAGCGTAAACCATCTAACCAAATATTATTTTTCATAATGTCGATATTAAATTTCGATATGTTGAGTGTAGCAAATTAAATTGTCTTTGCGGATTGACTGATGTGACAGATTTGACATTCTTTATCCTTGTCAAAATTCAAAATTCGCTGTTGCATGTTCCTTCCATTCCATAGAAGGATCTTCTGTTTTAATGGTGTTAAATTTAACCCCAGATATAATAGCGCATGATGTGCTTGCATACTTGCCATCAGGTTAGGAGTTGTTGCTAAAACTCCTGAATCTGCACACCTTAAACTCTCATCTGCATGATCTTCTTTAGGAAAAAGACATTCATAACATGCTGATTCACCATCCACCATAAATAACTGCCCCTGCAAACCAATCGCAGATGCACTAATGAGTGGAACATTCGCATCCTTACACATTTGATTGACCAAATAACGGGTTTCAAAATTGTCACAACCATCTAACACAAGATCTTGCTGTGTAATCAGTGCGGCAGCATTATTAAAATCAAATTTAGTATTGATGTATTCAATCTTAATATAAGGATTAATTTGAGAAATTTTCTTGGCTAACACTTCAGCTTTGTAAAAACCCACATCATGATGATCAAAGGCAATTTGTCGCTGTAAATTACTAATTTCTACAGTATCAGCATCGATGAGTGTCAATTTACCTACGCCTGCTCTCGCCAATAACTCTGCAGTCAAACACCCTATTCCACCACAACCAATAATGAGCACATTGGACAGCTTTAATCTTTCTTGTGCATCAATATCCCAATCCTCTAGTAATATTTGTCTTGCGTACAACTGTAGCTCAACATCACTCAGTTCAATGCTATCACTCACCTAAACACCCTGATTACATGCTTGTATAAGCCTATGATACCGAATAAACAAGCAGTCTATTCATACAATTCTGAAGATAATTTTTACCCTAGAAGATCTGTACCTTATTGTTACAATTCGAATAATTTTGTTTAATTTTTCTTATTTTATTTTTTACTATTAATAAACATAATCTCAATAATTGCTTCACTAGCAATTGATTTAAAAAAAATCTAACTCCAATAAATGACAGTCATACTTATGAATAAAAAAATTTTAGCACTCGCTGCATTATTAGTTTCGAGTTTATTCCTGACGGCATGTAAAGATGAAAAGATCACCAACATTACATACGTCAATCAAGGTTCGGATACCCAACCAGAATATATAGAAAGCACGCTTTATGATCTGGACGAAGAGAATACTTCACCCAATCAAGACAATCGGCAAATGTTCTTGATTCTGCACTACACAGCAGTATCTAAAGACGAAACATTGGCTTTGTTTAAAGATCCTAATTTCCCTGCCAGTAGTCACTATTTTGTACCCGCATTATCAACCAATGGTAAATTTACTGTGTACCGTCTTGTGCCTGATGATAAAAGAGCTTGGCATGCTGGCGCGAGTTCTTGGCAGACCAACAGTAGTTTGAATGCCTCGAGTATCGGAATTGAAATTGAAAATCTCGGTTTCCCTGCAGATGATGAACAACTCCCTTTAATGCAACGTCGATGGTATCCATTTTCATCAAAACAACAAATCGAAGTCCTTGCGGATATTATTTTAAAAATTACTAAAAAATACGAGATCAGACCCGACCGAATTTTGGGACACAGTGATATTTCTCCAGGTCGTAAATTTGATCCAGGTCCACTATTTCCTTGGAAACGTTTACATGAAGACTATAACATTGGTGCTTGGTACGATAACGACACTGTAAATTATTATCGTACCTATCATCCTTGGAAGAATGATATTGCTTCGTTACAAAGCAAATTGGTATTATACGGTTATAACGTTCCTGTCACTGGTCAATATGATCAAGTCACTCAAAATGTTGTATCTGCATTCCAAATGCATTTTTATCCTGAGAAATATGATGGTTTCGCGGATATTGAAACTGTAGCCCGCCTTGATGCATTACTTGAGAAGTATCGTAATGTAGCTCGTCCGGCGATTACACCATAAAGCACCTGAGATCAGTTTAGTCGTCTATTTAAGTGAAGACTAAACTGATTTTCATATATTATTTTGGCGCCATACGAATTGCGCCATCCAATCGAATCACTTCACCATTTAAATACGAATTTTCAAAGATATGTCCAACCAGTTTCGCAAATTCTTCAGGTTTAGCTAAACGTGGTGGGAATGGAACCATCTGTCCCAATGCATCCTGCACATTTTGCGGAAGACCTTTAAGCATCGGAGTTTCCATGATCCCAGGTGCAATAGTCATAACACGGATCTTTTCGCGTGCTAACTCACGCGCCAATGGCAAAGTCATACCAACAACAGCGCCCTTAGATGCAGAATATGCAGCCTGACCAATTTGACCATCAAAAGCAGCAACTGAAGCCGTGTTCACAATGACACCGCGTTCTTCCTCTTCCCCCGAAAGCGCATACTGTGACATTAATTGCGCAGCATAGCGCAACATATTAAAGGTTCCACTGACGTTGATATTCAGCACTGTTTGGAACATATCTAAGGCATGCAGGCCATCGCGACCAAGCACTTTAGCTGATGGTGCAATACCAGCACAGTTGATTAAACCATTTAATTGTCCATATTTTCCTTGTATGTGTGCAAAGAATAATTCAACTGCTTTTTCATCAGTTACATCTAGTTGAATAAACTCTGCACCAATTTCCTGACCCGTCTGCTCGCCCAAAGATGCATTCATATCAACAATTACCACACGAGCACCCTGCTGTTGAAGATAAGCTGCTGTAGCCGCACCTAACCCAGAAGCGCCACCTGTAATAACAATCACTTTTCCTTGAATATTCATAAATCTCATTATCCATTTTTAGTTTTAGGTTGGCTTTAGGGTAATCTTCCTCCAATACGGATTCAATTTATTCAGTGACCAATTGGTCTAAATAATTCAAAATAGATATAATTTAATATTTATTTTATATAAAAATAAATCACCCATGACAATTTTTTTTGCCTTAATGACATGATTTAAAAACCATGCAGTCATCGATATTCTTTTGAATTCGGCTAATATTTAAACTATTTTAATCTTATTCATTTCGGCATTTTGCCATATCTCCTAAAGGTTCAATCATGTTTAAAATGATCGATGTCTTAGAGCAAAATTTTGCTCAAACTTTCACCCATGCACTTAATCAAGATTCAGATCAAATTTCAGAGCAGCTTCAAATGAGCATTCTGAATGCATCCGAAATAGATTTAAAAAATGCAATCAATCAATTCCTAGACACTCAAGATGCAAGTGAAACTGCACTTGCATTAGATATTTCAACTGATCGTCTTAATGAACTGAAATCTGGTATTGCGTTAAAAGATGCTTCAAAAATTTCGGACACTTTAAAGGTAGTAGCGCTATGCTTGGCTTTGGAGTCAGACTCATTAGACCTTCTAGAAGTGAGCGATATTTCAACTGAGTATTTCGTATAATGTAAGTATTGAGATCAAACTGATATGGTTTGGTCTCATTTTCACTCTTAGCCTTGCTATATTAAATTATGTGACCTTCATCTCATTGCATTAATTTATATAAAGTTCTGATAAATCACTATATTTTCACAAAACCACAATATTTATAAAATATTGATTTGATTTCAATGTGTTAACTCATAATTTTAACTTTATCAAAATTTGTTCTTTTAATATCTCATTTTCTTTTTTGTCACAAATCACCTGAAAGGCTATTTATATCGAAAATTTAGCGAATTAAATCAGGTACTTCAATGAAAAAATCGATATCTCCATTGAAATTAGGACTGTTGGGTTTAGTAATTAGTGTTGTTCATAGTGGAGCTAATGCTGCCCTCCCTAAGGAAATCAAACTGGATTATGCCTATTATGCTCCTACGAGCTTAGTGGTTAAAAATCAAAAGTTATTAGAAAAGGCTTTACCCAATACCAAAATCAAATGGGTATTTAGTCAAGGCAGTAATCGCTCCTTAGAATATCTCAATAGCGGCAGTGTTGATTTTGCTTCAACAGCTGGTCTTGCCGCTGTATTAAGTCGTGCCAATGGTAGCTCTGTTAAAACAGTTTATATCCAAAGCCAACCTGAATGGACAGCTTTAGTCGTGCCAAAAGACTCCCCGATTAAATCCTTAAAAGATCTAAAAGGTAAAAAAATTGCCGCAACAAAAGGAACTGACCCATTTTTATTCACGCTACAAGCTTTAGATACCGTTGGATTGAATAAAAAAGATGTACAGCTTGTTCATTTGCAACATCCAGATGGCAAAACGGCGTTAGAGCGTAAGCAAGTGGATGCTTGGGCTGGCTTAGACCCTTTGATGGCATCAGCTCAAGTTCAGTCGGGTGCAAAACTGCTTTATCGTAATGTAGGCTTTAATAGTTATAGCGTGTTAAGCGTCAAAGAGCCATTTACTCAATCTAGCCCAGAAGCAATTGAAGCCGTAATTAAAGCGTATGAGCAAGCACGTAAATGGGCAAAAGCCAATCCAGATAAACTGGCGCAGTTACTCGCCACTGAAGCTAAACTACCTTTAGAGGTTGCAAAACTTCAGCTTCAGCGTACTGACTTTAATCAAAACATTCCTACAGCCCAACACATTAATGCACTACAAAAATCCGGCAAAATCTTGACTGAAGAAGACTTAGTTCGTAAAGGAACAAATGTAAATCAAGTTGTTCAACAGTTATTTAATGCCTCATTCGCTCAAAAAGTGGTGACAAAATAATGGCGATCAGTGAAAAAGCGATTGAACATCGGAATATCGATGTCCATTCACAACTGTCGACAAAAGGGAATAAATGGTTGAAAGGTATTTTCCTCCCTGTATTACTGGTATTGCTGTGTGAAATTTTGGTTCGAGGTGGTGTAGTTGAACCTTATCTGCTACCTGCACCAAGTAGCTTATTAGTTTCCCTGCAAGAACTTGCTAAGAATGATTTAGGTCAACATATTTGGGCAAGTACATGGCGAGTGTTTTTAGGGTTTGCTATTGGTAGTGGCTTAGCACTATTTTTTGCAGTTTTGGTAGGACTCAATCACCATGCAGAAGAGTTTATTGAACCGACCTTTTCTGCAATTAAGTCAATTCCTAGTCTTGCGTGGATTCCTCTCCTTTTGTTATGGCTTGGTATTGATGAATCCTCAAAAATCACCCTTATTGCGATTGGTGCTTTTTTTCCAACCTATACCAATACTGTGGCTGGTATTCATGGTGTCGACCGAAAATTGATTGAGTTGGCTCAAGTGTATAGACTGAATCGCTGGCAACAAATCTACCAAATCGTTTTACCTGCAGCGTCACCATCTATCCTTACAGGCTTGCGCAATAGTTTGAGTTTAGCTTGGATGTTCATGATTGCCGCTGAACTCATTGCAGCAACGCAAGGTATTGGATATTTATTAAGTGATGGACGTGAAACATCGCGTCCAGATATTGTGATCATTGCTATTATTTTATTGGCAATATTGGGAAAAATCACGGATACCATAATGAAAGTATTTGAATCAAAATTATTGTTATGGCGTGATGTCATCAAAAGATGAATCAATAAAAAAGCGACCTAAAGTCGCTTTTTTATTTCTAATGAGGCCATTGTGCTAAAGTCACGCGATCGTTACCACCATAATCTTTAACGGTTCTCACTTTCTTATAACCTGCTTGACGAAATAGATGCTGAACAGCGTCTGCTTGATCATATCCATGTTCAAGTACCACCCAACCTTCAACAGTCAGATGCTTCTTGGCTTGTAAAATAATTTGCTCAAGATCAGCTAAACCTTTTTTATCAGAGATTAATGCACGTTGAGGCTCGGTCGCCAAATTGTGCATATGTTCATCTGCTGGATCAATATAAGGCGGATTAGATACAATGACATCAAAAAATTGACGCCCAAACGGTTTTAACCAACTGCCTAGTACAAATTGAACCTGATCTAAGTCATGTTGCTCAGCATTAAATTTAGCGACTTCCAATGTAGGCTCATAAATATCGGTTGCTGTTAAAGACCAATTAGGACGTTCGGAAGCGAGTGACAATGCAATGGCGCCTGTCCCAGTTCCTAAATCTACAACGCGCGCATCCTCAGGCAACTCTAACTTTAAAACTGTCTCCACCAAAACTTCGGTGTCCGGTCTAGGCACCAAAGTATCGGACGTCACTTTTAAGTCCAATGTCCAAAAAGGTTGCGAACCTGTGACATAAGCTAAAGGCTCACCTGCTTCAATCCGAGCAATCGCCTCTCGATACGCCTGCTCTTGTTCTGCAGTGAGCTCTTTATCCTTCTTCATCACCAAATCGAATGAATCGATTTTAGTGATATGTTCGAGCAACCAAGCATTTTCTTGACGCTCATAACTTTCAGGCTCACCACGCAGTGCAAGCGCTTGTTGAATGTTCATTAACCACCATTCTGCTGTGCAAGCATTGCCAATTGATCCGCTTGATATTCACGATGTAAGCTATCTAAAAGCTCAGTCAAATCTCCCTCCATCACTGCATCCAACTTATATAAAGTTAAGTTAATACGATGATCAGTCATACGACCCTGAGGATAATTATAGGTACGAATACGTTCTGAACGATCACCTGAACCCACCAAATCACGGCGCATTTCAGATGTAGCAGCATCAGCTGCTGCACGTTTAGCATTCTCAAGACGAGATGCCAATAATGCCATTGCCTTTGCTTTGTTCTTATGTTGTGAACGCTCTTCCTGACATTCAACAACAGTACCTGTCGGAATATGCGTGATTCGTACAGCAGAATCCGTTTTATTGACGTGCTGACCACCCGCCCCTGATGCACGATAAGTATCAATACGCAAGTCTGAAGGGTTAATATCTACAGTCGTATCAACATCAATTTCAGGAAGAATTGCAACGGTACAAGCTGAAGTATGAACTCGCCCCTGTGATTCAGTTGCAGGAACGCGCTGAACTCGATGAGCACCGCTTTCAAATTTTAAGCGTCCGTAAACACCTTCACCATTAATTAAACAAATAATTTCTTTGTAACCGCCATGTTCACCTTCATTTTCAGAAAGGATTTCGACACGCCAACCCTGTGATTCAGCATATTTACTGTACATACGGAATAAATCACCAGAGAAAATCGCAGCTTCATCGCCACCTGTCCCTGCACGTACTTCCAGATATGCAGAGTTCGCATCATTTGGATCTTTCGGAATCATCAGAATATTCAATTCTGCCTCTAAAGATTCAATTAATGCTTTATTCTCTTTAATTTCTTCTTGTGCCATTTCCTTAAAGTCAGGATCTGACAACATTGCTTCAGCCGTTACAATATCTTCTTCCGCTTGGGTATATTTTTTCCAAACAGTGGTGATTTCAGTCAAATCATTGTGTTCACGTGACAAATTACGGAAACGCTTATTGTCGGAAATGACTTCAACATCAGCCAATAGCGCTTCTAATTCTTCATGACGATCACAAAGTTGGTCTAATCGTAAACGTAACGATTCTTTCATGTTAAATAAAATCTCTAATACTGGATTAATTTAAGGACTGCCTTAAATTAATATTTCTAAAATTGCGAGTAGTTTAACGACTCTGACATTCAATTAACATATTTATATAGAATGACTTTGCAAAACCATTTTCATTCCTTGTCACACCCAATTAATGGATAATCAAAAATTAGCTCCATAACTGCCAAGTTTAAAAACTGTTTACTGAATCAACTCTCCATAGTTTCTTCTTAATCAGCCCAATAATGCATATTGAATGATCAGTTGTAATATAAAAACAACATTATGCAACCAAAACGTAAAACTCTAGGTTAACTTCTACATATTTAGCGCTTCAATTCTTGTTACATTGTGCTCAACGAATTATTACTCGTCCACGAACAAGGACATGGAGTCACACATGAAATTAAATACCCTATTAATGTCAGCCACCTTAGCCACTGCATCAATGTTCACGGTATCTGCACATGCAGACAGTACAGCGCGTGTCGCTGCTGCGAGTGCTTTAGGTAGTGTAGCAGGTACAGCAATTGGTAAAAACATGGGTGGCACAACAGGTGCAACTTTAGGTGCAGCACTTGGTGGTGCTGGTGGTGCTGCTGTTGCTAGTAATAAACGTAACCGTACTGAATCTGCCATCGGAGGTGCATTAGGTGGCGGTGCGGGATATACCGTAGGTAATAGTATGGGTGGAACCAATGGCGGTTATATCGGCTCTGCTTTAGGTGCTGCTGGTGGTGCTGCTCTTGGTAACAAAATTGCGAAAGACAAAGCATATGATTCACGTCAAGATCGTAAATGGAAAAAGAAAAAACATAGCCGTCGTTAATATAATCTGATTGATCGTTTCCCCTTTGAATACTCTGTATTCACCTCGATGCGCCTTAGGGCGCATTTTTTTATTAACAAATTAATTATGGATAAATTAGGGAGAGAAAAATACAAACCAGCAACTTGCTCTCCAAAATGATTGCAGAAATTTGGATTAAATTAAAACCATCAAATATAAGACTTCGACAAGGAGTTCACCATGAAATTTAATTCAAAGTTATTTGCTGCTGCGATCGCAACTGCGGCCTTGAGTACAACAACTGCTTATGCTGATAGTTCGTCTAGAGTTGCCCTCACATCTGCTTTAGGTGGAGTCGTTGGTGCTGCGATTGGTCAACAAATGGGTGGCTCGACTGGAGCAATGATCGGATCAGCGATTGGTGGTGCTGGTGGCGCAGCTGCATCAGCGAACAAAAAAGATCGTAATGCTGCTGCAATTGGTGCTGCATTAGGTGGTGCTGGTGGTTACACCGTTGGTAATAATATGGGCGGAACAAATGCTGGTTATGCTGGGGCTGCATTAGGTTCAGCTGGTGGTTCAGTTTTAGGTAAAAAAGTGGCTGAAGATCGTCGCGAAGATGACTATAGAGATCGTTATGATCGCCGTGAAAGCGGTTATCGCAATTCAAACTATCGTTATAATGACCGTAATTACAGAAGTGACAATGGTCGTCATTTAGGCTGGTATAAAAACGGTAAACGTTAATTCCAAACTCTTAGAATTCAAGCGCTCAACTTAGAGCGCTTTTTTATTTACACTTATATCGTTTTTTTTCAATATACAAATACTCGAGTTCGTATTAACATCTTTATGAGTGTTCAAAAGAGTAGAAAGTTATGCGAAGCTTAAAAGATATCGAGTTTTCAGTATTGGAACTCGCTCCTGTACGTGATGATAAAACGATTGCTTTTTCACTACAGCATGCTTTGGAGTTAGCACAAAAAATCGAACAATTGGGTTTTAAACGACTGTGGCTTGCAGAGCACCATAATATGGATGGTATCGCTAGCTCAGCTACAGCTGTGTTATTAGGCTATATCCTTGCTAACACCTCCTCTTTAAAAGTAGGTTCTGGCGGAATCATGCTGCCTAATCATGCACCACTTGTTGTAGCAGAACAATTTGGAACACTAGCAACGCTTTATCCTGATCGAGTTGAGCTCGGACTAGGACGCGCACCAGGTACAGATCAATTGACCATGCGTGCCTTACGCCGAGGTCGTCAAGAGACTGAAGATCAATTTCCACAAGACGTGCTCGAAATTTTGAGCTATTTGGGGGAACCATCGCCACATCAGAGAATCAAAGCGACACCAGGTCAAGGAACACATGTTCCCGTATGGCTGTTAGGTTCTAGCTTATTTAGCGCACAATTGGCAGCTAAACTTGGCTTACCTTATTCTTTTGCCTCTCACTTTGCCCCTCGTATGCTGGGTCAAGCGATTCAACTTTACAGAGAAAACTTCGAACCTTCTGAATATTTGGATCGTCCTTATGTATCAATGGGCGTTCCAACTGTTGTAGCTGACACTGATGAAGAAGCTGAATACTTGGCTACTAGCGCTTATCAACGTGTATTAGGCTTAATGCGTGGGCAAAGCTTAAAACTCAAACCTCCAGTTAAATCAATGGATGGAATTTGGTCTGCTCCAGAAAAGATGTCAGTTGACAATTTTTACGCAATGGCTCAAATCGGATCACCAGAAACAGTGAAACAAGGTCTTGAACAACTACTGGTGCCTTATGATGTAGATGAGTTTATTTTTACCTGTGATATCTACGATACAGACAAACGCATTCAAAACTTTGAGTATTTAATGCAAATTAAGCAAAATGCTTAGATCAAAAAAATCCTGAAATGATTGAGTAATGGTTTTGATTTCAAATCTATAATTAATTACTCTTTCATTTCTTGAGTTTGTCAAACAACTATTGGCAACAAATGACATCAAATGTCCCTAAAAGACTATTCCAATGAAAAAATTCTTTTAACCAACAATATGAATTATTCATAATCAAATACTTAAAATTTGGCATTTTATATCAAACTAAAATAAGCACTTCTGCAAAACACATCACATTTTTAAGCGATAAAATTTCATGATTAAAAAATAAATACGGATGTATAACATGGCCTCTATCGACTTAGAAAAAATGTTGGATAAAGTAAAACATACTCAATGGACACTCTCGGATATTGACTGGGATGCTCCTGGCAAAGAATTAGTCACCGCAGAACAGTGGCCCAAGCTTAAAGATTTTATGGCTGATCTAATGTGGATCGAACATGTAGGTGCTCGTGCATTTTCTGCGATGTCAAAAAAAGCACCGACAGATACGCTTCGCGAAATGTATGCCATTTTCCACGCTGAGGAACAGCGTCACGCCAATGCCGAAATGGCACTGATGAAAAGATGGGGTATGCTTGAAGGCGATATTCCTAAACCCAATAAAAATTTAAGACTGATCATCGAATGGCTCGAAACTTATGCTGATGAAATGCCCTTCTATATTCTAGGTGCTGTCATTCCGATGCTGGAAGTCGCTCTTGATGGCGCACTTTGTACATTCCTATTGGACACTGTAGAAGACCCAGTTTGTCATCAAGCTTTTGAACTGATTAATGGTGATGAAGCTCGTCATTTAGGTGTTGGATTTAGTGTCATGGAAGATCAAGGCTACAATAAAACCTTTATTGAGCTTTCTAAAATGGCAGCGCGAGTTGTAGATCCACGTTTATTACTTGGTATTCTTGCCTACTTACCACTCATTAACAAAATGCGTGATAATGTGATTAAACTAGGTCTGCCAGAAGAAAAGCTCTATGCAGCGATGCACAAATTTGCTCGAATAGGTGGACGTACTGCAGAAGGTCGTCGTAATCCTTGGTATCAAATTATTAACTTCCATGCACGAAGTGCCATGAATCGACGTAATAAATGGTTTCATATCCCTGTCGACACCATGGTAAAAATGACTGATAAGATTCCAGAAAAATCTTTACCTAAAATCCCATCTTGGATATATGAATTAACTGCAGAACCAAAAGCAACCCACTAAAACAATAATTAGGTACAGAAATGAAAAAAAGGAATAAAGCCCACACGGATTCGTTCTTTCATAATGAAGCTGAGTATTTTTCCAACTTCAAAGGAAAAATTATCTCAGCTGAGGACATCAAACAAACCGATTTTTCAGGATTAAAGGTCGCGATTATTGGTGCCAATCAAATGTCAGTTTCACATTTAGATGTGGTTTGTCAAAATGCGCTATTCGTCAAAGTATTTCAAATGACACCTCATTTCGTTTTGCCACACACTGAAAAAGGGATTCAAAAAATTATTGCTCATCCCCTCATCGCTAAAAATAAACGATTATTTAATCAGCGAATTAAGACGACATTGGCAATACGATATTTAGATTCTCAGATTTCAGATACTTGGTTAAAAAGACAATTGATGCCAAATCCAGCTTCGTCGCAAAAAATATTTTTTAAATCCGATCATTATTACAGCGCCTTACAGCGAGAAAACTGTAAATTGATCACATGGCCAGTCGTGAAAATTACTGAAAATGCCGTTCAAAGTATGGAAGGAATCGAACACTTAGTAGATATTATCATTACAACGTACGAAAAATAACCATCATTTAGTAGATAAATGCGATTATAAATGACATTTTATGATGAAATTATAGACACTTGAATTATATAATTTTTGAATTTTATGAGTATTTATGACGATTAATCTCTTAATAAAAAGAAGCACAGCTAGTGCTTCTTTTTTTTAAATTAGATTTACCGATTTAACCAATCCGGCGTTTCAAGCCTGTCATTTGCAATACTCGTGTTGAGATTTCTTCAATCGACATTTCTGAAACATTTAGATATTTAATCCCTTCAGAAATATAAATACCTTCGATTGCACGCAATTCCATCTGACATTGGCTAAAACTTGCATAACGACTGTTGGCTTTGCGTTCAGATCGAATTGCCACCAAACGATCAGCATCAATCATTAATCCAAACAATTTATGCTTATGTGGACGTAAAACTGCTGGCAAACGGTTGTCATCCAAATCTTCTTCAGTTAACGGATAGTTCGCAACTCGAATACCAAATTGTAATGACAAATAAATTGAGGTCGGTGTTTTACCAGAACGCGACACTCCAATCAAAATTAAGTCCGCTTTATCATAGTGTCTTGTACGTGCGCCATCATCATTATCCAGCGCGAAATGTACAGCATCAATACGTGCCTTATAAGACTCAGAATCAGTCACAGCATGCGTTTGTCCGACTAAAGTTGTAGGGGCTGTTCCAAGCACCTCAGATAGCTTACTAATTAACCCTTCAAACACATCTAAATTAACCGCATTTGCCGTATTGATGATATCCCGAACATAGGGATCCACAAGAGTATCAAAGACAAGAGGTTGTTGGCCATCAGACTCTGCGCGCGCGTTAATCTCTGCAACGACGTTCATTGCAGCTTCTTCTGTAGTGATATACGGGATGATATGAATATCAAAATCGACATGAGGAAATTGAGCCAATAAAGAATGCCCGAGTGTTTCAGCCGTAATGGCAGTACCATCGGAAATAAAAAAAACACTTCGTTTAATATCTTTACTTTCTGCCATTAAATTAATCCTCAAATATTTGTCTAAGTACTATATAATCTTTATAGTAAACCGATCTTACATGACTGTCGCTTAGTAATGAAAGTTTGCTAAGTTTTCACAGAAAAATATCATGCCAAGATAGTGATTAATACTGCAAAAGTGGAGTAACAACTTTGGAAGCACGCGTAATCGGTCTGGAAAAATTAGGTAAACACGACGTAGAAATCGTGGGCGGTAAAAACTCATCTCTAGGCGAAATGATCAGCCATTTAGCAAATGCTGGTGTATCAGTTCCAGGTGGTTTTGCAACAACTGCTGCAGCTTACCGTGAATTCCTTGAGCAAAGTGGTCTAAATGCCAAAATTTCAGCCGAGCTCAAACAACTCAATGTTGACGACGTAAATGCACTTGCTGAAACTGGTGCTAAAATCCGTCAATGGATCGTTGATACTCCGCTTACTCCAGCACTTGAAAAAGAAGTTCGTGATGCATTCGCAACTCTTTCTAACGGCAACCCTGAGATCGCTGTTGCCGTTCGTTCATCTGCGACTGCAGAAGATTTACCAGACGCATCTTTTGCAGGACAACAAGAGACTTTCCTAAACATCCGCGGTATTGACAACGTCTTAATCGCGATTAAGGAAGTTTTTGCTTCACTTTATAACGACCGCGCAATTGCTTACCGTGTACACCAAAACTTCGATCATGACATCGTTGCTCTTTCTGCTGGTGTGCAACGTATGGTTCGCTCAGAAACTGGTGCTGCTGGTGTAATGTTTACACTGGACACTGAATCTGGTTTCCGTGACGTTGTATTCATTACTGCATCTTACGGTTTAGGCGAAATGGTCGTACAGGGTGCTGTAAACCCTGATGAATTCTATTTATCTAAGCCACTTTTAAATGCAGGTAAACACGCAGTATTGCGTCGTAACCTCGGCTCTAAACACCAAAAAATGATCTATGGTGAAGAAGGCTCTGCAGGTAAATCAGTTGTTATTGTGGATGTTGAAAAAACTGAACGCCAACAATTTGCTTTAAATGATCAAGAATTACAAGAACTTGCTAAGCAAGCGTTAATCATTGAGCAACATTACGGTGCGCCAATGGATATCGAATGGGCGAAAGACGGTGATGACGGTCAAATTTACATCGTTCAAGCACGTCCTGAAACAGTGAAAAGCCGTGAGAATGTCGGCACAATGGAACGCTACCTATTAAAACAAAAAGGTACAGTTCTTTGTGAAGGTCGCTCAATCGGTCAACGTATCGGTTCTGGTAAAGTCCGTATTGTTAATTCCATCAAAGAAATGGACAAAGTCCAAGATGGCGACGTTCTGGTTTCTGACATGACTGATCCTGATTGGGAGCCAGTTATGAAACGTGCTGCTGCAATCGTTACAAACCGTGGTGGTCGTACTTGTCATGCCGCGATTATTGCACGTGAACTCGGTGTTCCAGCAATTGTTGGATGTGGTAACGCAACAGAAGTACTTGTCGATGGTCAAGAAGTAACTGTTTCATGTGCTGAAGGCGATACAGGTTTCATTTACGAAGGCGCTTTAGATTTCGAAGTTCAACGTAACTCGATTGAATCTATGCCAACACTTCCGTTCAAAATCATGATGAACGTTGGTAACCCTGATCGTGCATTTGACTTCGCTCAAATTCCAAACGAAGGTATTGGTCTTGCACGTCTAGAGTTCATTATCAACCGTATGATTGGTGTTCACCCTAAAGCATTACTCAATATTGACAGCTTACCTCGCGAAACACGTGCAGCTGTGATGACCCGTACTGCAGGTTACTCTTCACCGATCGAGTTCTACGTTGAAAAACTCGTTGAAGGTATTTCTACACTTGCTGCTGCATTTGCTGATAAACCTGTCATCGTTCGTATGTCAGACTTCAAATCGAATGAATACGCGAACTTAATCGGTGGTAAGTTATACGAACCTGAAGAAGAAAACCCAATGTTGGGCTTCCGTGGTGCGAGCCGTTATGTTTCTGACAACTTCCGTGACTGCTTCGAATTAGAATGCCGTGCATTGAAGAAAGTTCGTGATGAAATGGGTCTAACTAACATTCAAATCATGATCCCATTCGTCCGCACAGTTGCTGAAGCAAAACGTGTTATTGAACTTCTTGCTGCAAATGGCTTAAAACGCGGCGAAAATGGTCTTAAAGTGATCATGATGTGTGAATTACCAACTAATGCTTTACTTGCTGAACAATTTTTAGAGCATTTTGATGGCTTCTCAATTGGTTCAAATGACTTAACTCAGTTAACACTTGGTCTTGACCGTGACTCAGGTATCGTTTCTCATTTATTTGATGAACGCGATCCAGCAGTAAAAGCACTTCTTTCAATGGCGATTCATGCATGTCGTAAAGCAGGCAAATATGTAGGTATTTGTGGTCAAGGACCATCAGACCACCCAGATCTTGCTCGCTGGTTAATGGAACAAGGTATCGAATCTGTTTCACTCAACCCAGACTCTGTTTTAGATACATGGTTCTTCTTATCTGAAGAAAAGACTAAACAAGCTTAATAAACTATGTTAAAAAAAGACCCATTCGTGGGTCTTTTTTTTACCCCATTATTTTTTAGTAATTTTTGAGAAATTAGGTTTATGCAAATTTACTTGGCGAGAAATAATCAACAAGCTGGACCGTATACGGTAGAGCAGTTAAATCAAATGCTCTCGAGCCAACAAGTTTTACTCACAGACTTGGTCTGGCATCAAGGTATGACTGAATGGAAAGCTTTAGGTGAACTCACTCAAGGAAAATTATATTACCAACCTGAAGGCTATCAACCCACTCCACCAGTGCAACAAAGCTATTCAAATGCTTCTATTTCGAGTTTCAATGTTCAAAAAAATACTGCTCAGCAAGAACTTGCCTCAATTGGATCTCGATTTTTAGCTAAACTCGTTGATCTGGCGCTTTGGTTGCCTGCCATGGTGATTCCTTCGTTCTTTATGCAGGAAGAACAAGTTGCTCAATTGACTGAGCTTCAGCAAAAAATGCAGAATGCTAGCTCATCAGATCAAGCAATCAAATTACAGGAACAGTTATTTACACTTATTCCAATGGAAGCTTGGCAAGCAATGTTGGTTTACATTGTATTAATGCTAGCTGCTCAAGCATTTTTAATTGCGAAAAGTGGTCAGAGTTTAGGTAAAAAAGTATCAAAAATTCAAATTGTTGATGCTGAAAATGGACAGCAAGTAAACTTAATGCGCGCATTCACATTGCGTAGTGTGATTTTTATTGTATTGAATTTACTCTTTATGCCATTCATTACCATCATTGATCATGCCTTCGGTCTAAGTCAAAAAAGACAAACTTTGCACGATAAATTAGCAAAGACTAAAGTCATAAAACGATAATTTTTATCTTAGGGGAGCAAATGCTCCCCTTTGTTTTGCCTCTGTTTTCACATCAAAAGTAATCAATTCTTCAACCAATTCCGACCAAACAAATTGGGTTTAATCCTTATATTTAAAGGCACTTTACATATAGCTTAGTTGGTCGTTATAGGGCATAATGCCCTACAACGTAGCGGTGTCATATGACTGAAATTCAGTAAATGTAATTTTCTGTTTTTCAATCATGTGACACTATAATCGCTATCCCATAATTTTATTAGGGAATGGGACTCTTCACCGAGGTTGTAAAATGAGACAAACAATTTTAGCTGTATTGTCTTTATCAACGCTTGCCGTGCTCTTAACAGGGTGTGGCGGTGATATGGTACTTCTAAACTCAAAAGGTCCAGTAGCACAAGGTCAGTCTGATCTTATGATGACTGCGATCTACCTCATGCTATTGGTAGTAATTCCATCAGCATTGATGGCTTTATGGTTTAGTTGGAAATATCGTGCGTCAAATAAAGATGCAGACTATAAACCTACATGGGCACACTCTACTATTATTGAAATCGTAGTGTGGGGTATCCCGTGTATTATTATTGGTATTTTAGCGTATTTAACATGGTGGGGCTCACACAAGTATGACCCTTATCGTCCGCTAGAATCAGAGAAATCACATTTAACTATTCAAGTTATTGCTGAACAGTTTAAATGGGTTTTTGTTTACCCTGAACAAGAAATTGCAACAGTTAACGAAGTTCGTTTCCCAGAAAAAACTCCGATTAATTTCAATATCACCTCTAACTTCACAATGAACTCTTTCTTCATTCCTCAGTTAGCTGGTCAGATTTATGCAATGGCGGGTATGCAAACTCAACTTCATGTCCTCGCGGATAATGAAGGTGTATACCGTGGTTTCTCTTCGAACTATTCAGGCTATGGTTTCACACAAATGCGCTTCCAAGCTCATTCTGTTTCAGAAGCTAAGTTCGCTGAATGGGTGTCTGCAGTAAAAGCTGGTAATGGTACTTCAATTAACCCTGAAGCTGTTCAAAAAACAGTTTTAGACCAAGCTGAATTTGCAACCTTGCGTGATGGTAACCGTTCAGAGAAACAAATCGCTGCGATGGTTCGTAACGCTAAAACCGATCTAGAGAAGCAACAAGCTGAAATTGCTCAAAAAGAAGGTCCATATAAGGCACATCCTCATCCTGTGACTTACTACTCTTCTGTTGAAAAAGGCTTGTTTGAATCAATTATCAACAAATACATGGCAAACTACCACGGTGCAGATCACTCAGCTAAAGCTGAAGGTCATGCTGTAGTTGCTGATGTAAATGCTGAACCTGCTTCTTCAGTTGTAGGGGAATAAGACATGAGCTTCTTAGGTAAGTTAAGTGTAGATGCTATCCCGTACGATCCAATCGTACAGGTAACAGTGTTAATGATGATTTTAGGTGGTATTGCAGTATTTGCTGGTATCACTTATTTCAAAAAATGGGGCTACTTGTGGAACGAATGGTTCACATCTGTAGACCATAAAAAAATTGGTATTATGTACCTTATCGTTTCTGTGATCATGTTATTACGTGGTTTCGCGGATGCGATTATGATGCGTCTTCAATTGTTCCTTGCAAAAGGCGGCGGCGAAGGCTATCTACACCCTGAACACTACGACCAGATTTTCACCGCACACGGTGTAATCATGATCTTCTTCGTAGCGATGGGTCTTGTAGTGGGTATGATGAACATTTCTGTTCCACTACAAATTGGTGCGCGTGACGTAGCATTCCCATTATTAAACTCTTTAAGCTTCTGGTTATTCGCTGGTGCTGCTGGTTTGATGATGGTTTCTCTTGCGCTTGGTGAGTTTGCGGCAACTGGTTGGATGGCTTACCCTCCTCTTTCAGGTATCGAATACTCTCCTGGTGTTGGTGTTGACTACTATATCTGGGCACTTCAGATCTCTGGTCTTGGAACACTTCTTACTGGTGTTAACTTCTTCGTTACCATCATTAAAATGCGTGCTCCTGGCATGGGTCTTATGGATATGCCGATCTTTACGTGGACATCTTTATGTACTGCAGTATTGATCATCGCATCATTCCCAGTGTTGACTGCAACAATTGCAATGTTAACGCTTGACCGTTACTTCGGTTTCCACTTCTTTACAAATGACATGGGTGGTAGCCCAATGTTGTATGTAAACTTGATTTGGACATGGGGTCACCCAGAAGTTTATATCTTGATCCTACCTGCATTCGGTCTATTCTCTGAGATTACTTCTGTATTCTCTCGTAAGACATTGTTTGGTTACAAATCAATGGTATATGCAACGATCGCGATTACAGTTCTTGCATTCGTAGTATGGTTACACCACTTCTTTACAATGGGTTCAGGTGCCAACGTTAACGCGTTCTTCGGTATCATGACCATGATTATTGCGATTCCTACAGGTGTGAAAATCTTCTCTTGGTTATTCACAATGTATAAGGGTCGTATTACCTTCACATCACCAATGTACTGGACAGTTGGCTTCTTAGTGACTTTCGGTATCGGTGGTTTGACTGGTGTACTTATGGCGGTTCCACCTGCGGACTTCCTTGTACACAACTCACTATTCTTAATCGCTCACTTCCATAACGTAATTATTGGTGGTGTTGTATTTGGTATGTTTGCTGGTATTACTTTCTACTGGCCGAAAATGTTCGGTTGGCAGTTAAGTGAATTCTGGGGCAAAGCATGCTTCTGGTTCTGGTTCTTCGGTTTCTACTTCGCGTTCATGCCATTGTATATCCTAGGTTTCATGGGTATGACTCGTCGTCTAAACTCGTATGACAACCCAGACTGGGATCCATATGTTGGTATCGCATTATTCGGTGCTGTATTAATCGCAATTGGTATTGCTTGTTTCATCATGCAAATCATTGTTGGTTTCTTACAACGCGAACAAACTCGTGACGTTACAGGCGATCCATGGGATGCACGTACGCTTGAATGGGCGACTTCATCTCCAGCTCCATTCTATAACTTTGCAGTATTGCCTCAAGCGAACGGTATCGACCGCTTCTGGACTGACAAAGAAAATGGTGTAGCTTACGCACGTCCTGCTAAATATGAAGATGTTCATATGCCAACGAACCGTGCTGCGGGTGTACTTATTGCACTGATCATCACTGTTATGGGCTTTGCACTTATCTGGCACATTTGGTGGTTAGCGATTGTTTCTTTCGTTTCTGCAATCATCGGCTTTATCTGGAGCTCATTCACGAAGAAAGTGGATTACTATGTTCCAGCTGCTGAAGTAGAACGTATTGAAAACGAACGTTATGCGTTACTCGAAAAACACTTGAAGAAGGACTAAGGATATGGCTGAAGTACTTCATCACGAAAACCACGAGCATGATGAACATCATCACGATGATACAGACATCACGGTCTTTGGTTTTTGGACTTACTTGATGAGTGACTTGATTTTATTCGGTACACTCTTCATCGCGTTCGCTGTATTAAGCAGTCATATTCCACCTGGCACTCCAAGTGCAAAGGATCTTTTTGCAGATTCTTTAGGTTTCGTTTTAACTGAAACTTTCGCACTTTTGATTTCATCAGTGACATTTGGTTTTGCGGTACTTGCTTCTTACAAGAAAAATGTTGGTCAAGTTCTAGCTTGGTTAGCAGTTACATTTGTATTCGGTGCAATCTTCATCGGCATGGAACTTTATGAATTTAATCATTTAGTTCATGCTGGTCATGGACCAAGCGTGAGTGCGTTCTTATCTGCGTTCTTTACTTTAGTTGGTACGCACGGTATTCACGTAACTTCTGGTTTGGTATGGATGATCGTGTTGATGATTCAAATCAAAAAATATGGTTTGACTACAATCAATACTCGTCGTCTTGCTTGCCTAAGCTTGTTCTGGCACTTCCTTGACATCGTATGGATCTGCGTATTCAGCGTAGTGTACTTAATGGGAGTATTATAATGAGTCATGATCATAATGCTGCTGGTGCATCACACGGTAACGTAAAGCAATACACAATCGGGTTTGTACTTTCTGTTTTATTGACTGTAGTTCCATTCTACATGGCAATGAATACTGATAGCTTCAGCCGTGGTGCAATTATTGCTGTTATCGGTATTACAGCTGTTGCTCAGGTACTTGTACAATTAGTTTACTTCTTGCACATGAACTCATCTTCAGAGCAACGTTGGAACGTGATTGCATTTATCTATACAATTCTAACTATTGCTGTTCTTTTAGTTGGTTCTGTATGGATCATGAACTACTTACATTCAAACATGATGATCTAAACTGATTGTCATGTTTAAAAAGTATTTATTCCTGACTAAGCCAGGAATTCTCTTTGGTAACTTTGTTACCACTTTGGGTGGCTACTTTGTAGCTACCCAAGGTTCAGTAGATTTCCTTCTCCTGCTTCTTACCCTCATTGGCACTACCCTCGTAGTTGCATCTGGATGTGTGGTTAATAACGTTATTGATCAAGACATCGACCAAAAAATGCAGCGCACTCAAAATCGTGCGTTAGTTAAGAAAACCATTTCTGTTCAAATTGCATTAGCTTTTGCTTTCCTGTTAGGCATACTCGGTTTTGGTATTTTATGGTTTTGGGTAAATGCATACGCTTTTTTATTCGCAGTTATTGGTTTTGTCGTATATGTTGGTTTTTACAGCTTATGGACAAAACGAACAACGATCCACCAAACTGTGGTCGGTAGTATTTCTGGTGCAGCCCCCCCTGTCATTGGATATACAGCGGTCGCGAATCAATTCGATTTAGGTGCGCTACTCATTTTCTTGGGTTATGCATTTTGGCAAATGCCTCACTCATGGGGAATTGCAATTTATCGTTTTGATGATTACAAAAATGCGGGTATTCCGATTCTTCCTGTTGCGTGCTCGATTGTTCGCACCAAGATCGAATCGCTGATTTACATTGTGCTATTTGCAATCTCAATGAACGCTTTATTTGTATTTGGCTATGCAAATTGGCTTTATTGTATAATTCTCAATGTATTGACTGTTTATTGGCTATATTTAAATATCATTGGATTTAAAGCTGAAAATGATCAATTATGGGCAAAGAAATATTTCTTATTCTCTGTTCTCCTAATTACGATTATCAGTATTTGCTTTAGCTTTACTGCTACTGCACCAATAAACAATCTTGTCATTTTTTAAAAGATAGAGAAGCCTCTATCTTTTTTTTAATACTTACAAATCGTGAGTGACATTCCAAAAAGAATCCAAGGTATTTAGTAATCTAAATTTTAATTCGTTTTCCTGCCAAACAATCCATCTCAGCTTATAATTAATCATTAAATTCATCAAAAATTTAATTCAGTTTAAGTGAGTCAAATAAAAAACTGCTGACCAACGCTGTATGAAATGCAGTTAGTTTTTTATTGGCAAAAATACTATGTCCACCTTCTACTTGTTCATAAAAATACACATCATCAATTTGCTTATCTTTCATTTTAGCAGCCATTTTACGAGCGTGTACTGGTGTTACACGATCATCACTTGTAGCAGTATAAAATAAAACTGCAGGATATTTTTTTGATGGATTTTTTTGATCATCTAATAAATGATAAGGTGATATCGATCTCAAAAACTTAGCATGATCAGGATTTTCTGGATCACCATATTCAGCTATCCACGAATATCCTGCACCAATTTTATGAAAACGAAGCATATCAAGCACAGGAACCTCACACACAATAGCCTCAAACAAATCAGCGTATTGAGTCAGCATATTCCCCATCAATAAACCACCGTTACTACCACCAATTGCAGCCAATTTTTCTTTAACAGTTACACCACGCTGAATCAAATCTTGAGCTACTGCCGCAAAGTCTTCATATGAACGATGCCGATATTGCTTCAAAGCTTGCTGATGCCAATTTGGTCCATACTCCCCTCCACCTCGAATATTTGCCACAACATAGACACCACCTTTATTAATCCAAGAAGTCATCTCTTTGTCTAAAAACCTAGGTTGCAATGAAATTTCATAACCACCATAACCTTCGATCAACACTGGCTGATATGAAGAAAAATTCTTATTTTCTGAAATTTGGAAATAAGGAATCTGTGTTCCATCTTTAGAAGTTGCAAAATTCTGTTCAACGCGATAATCGTCTGGATTTAGAATATATTTTCTAGTCTTTAACTTTATTTTTTGTTTATTTTCAAAATTAATCAAATATTGTGTTTGAGGTTGAATAAAGCTCTCAACGGTCATTACAATTTCATTATTTTCTTTCTCAAATGAGTTAATTGAAATTTGAGAATAAATTCCATCAGCAAAAATTGTGTCTACGAGCTCTAAATTCTTTCCAATTTTATAAACTTCTAAATAATTACTCACATCCTTCATGATATTTAAAATTAAATAATCTTTAGTCAAAGCATAACTACTCATAATTTTTTTTGGAGTCGATTGAGCAATCACTTTGAAATTTCGATCTCCATTCAAGAAAGAATTAAAATCGATCATTAGCAAACTGCCAGATGTGTAATTCACTGAAATATGCCAATCAGATTTCAATTCAAGAAACATAAAATTCTGATGTAATGAAAAAAAAGCATTGTGTGGGATATCAATTCTTTGCTTTTGCTCACCTAAAAAAAACTCATTTTCATAAAAGTTTTTTATTCTCATAAAAATATGTTCAGCTTTACCTTCTAAATGATCAATATAAACAACGCCTTGTAAATCATCATTTTCCACACTAAAAACTGTTTCAGCTTGATCAATCGGTGTTCCACGTTTCCATCTTTTTACAATTCTCGGATATCCCGATAATGTAAGACTATCTTCACCAAAGTCAGTCATTACATATATTTCATTTTTATTGATCCAACACGTATTCGCTTTTGCTGTATCAACAAAGAATCCATCTTCGACAAATTTTTTCGTCTGTAAATCAAATTCACATATTTGATATGAATCAGAGCCCTGATCTGATAAATAAATCATGCAATGTGAAACGTCATTTTCTAAAAAATCAGCACCTGCAAAAGCCCAATGATGGTTTGCATCACGGCTTAATTCGTCTAAATCAAGAAGCAACTCCCAATCCGTATTTTCTTGTTGATATTTTTCCAGCGTGGTGCGTCGCCAAATACCAATTATATTTTTTTCATCTTGCCAGAAGTTATAGACATACTCTCTTTTTTTATAAATATATGGCAATGAATATGCACTTAACAAAACCTTTTCTATATCCCTATAGGCTTCGTCAAAATATTTGGATTTGGTGAATTTATCTTCTGTAAATGAATTTTCATGATTTACCCAATTCAGAGCTTCATTACTGTTGATTTCTTCTAAATATAAATATGGATCTGTCATACGTTATTTTTCATCTTATTAATCATGTATTGAGATTAATCTACCTTGAAGAAATGTAATGATCTGTCAAACAGTGTTTGAGAATATGTAACTCAAAACTTAGACTTATTTAATAGCTGTGACTTGAATTTTTGACTTAAACCACATAGAATCTTACCTTCGCAATTTTTGCGACACGCTGTTTGTTTACATTCAGTTGTGACTCCTTGCTTCTAACAAATGCGTTAGGGGCTGCATAAAACCGTAAGGAGCTGACAATGCGTCACTACGAAATCGTAATTCTGGTACATCCAGACCAAAGCGATCAAGTGGTAGGTATGGTAGAACGCTATATCTCTCACATTAAAGATGCTGAAGGTCAAATTCACCGTCTTGAAGATTGGGGCCGTCGCCAATTGGCTTACCCAATTAACAAAATTCACAAAGCGCACTACATTTTAATGAACGTTGAATGTAACCAAACTACGCTTAATGAATTGGAAGAATTATTCCGTTACAACGATGCTATTCTTCGTAACGTTATTATTCGTCGTGAAAACGCAATCACTGAAGAGTCTTTATTGGCTAAGAGTGCTGAAGAAAAACGTGCGCGTAAAGCTCAACGTGAAGAAGCACAACAAGCTCAAGACTCTGCTGAAGCATAAGGAGAACATCAATGGCACGTTTCTACCGTCGTCGTAAGTTCTGCCGCTTTACAGCTGAGAACGTTACATATATCGACTATAAAGATATCGATACTTTAAAACAGTACATCACTGAAAACGGCAAGATTGTTCCTAGCCGTATTACAGGTACTAAAGCTCGTTACCAACGTCAATTAGCTCTTGCTATCAAACAAGCTCGCTACTTAGCGTTGATTCCTTACACTGACAATCATAAGTGAGGTTGAGCTGTGGATATTATCTTATTACAACGCATTAAGAACCTTGGTAAATTAGGTGATAAAGTTTCAGTTAAAGCTGGTTACGGCCGCAACTACTTAATCCCTCAAGGTAAAGCAGTTGCTGCTACTGAAGCTAACACTGCTGCATTTGAAGCTCGTCGTGCTGAACTTGAGAAGCAAGAAGCTGAAGTATTAGCTGCTGCTCAAGCACGTGCTGACCAATTGAACGAAGTAAATATCGTAATCACTGCGAAAGCTGGTGACGAAGGTAAACTATTTGGTTCTATCGGTACTCGTGACATCGCTGACGCGTTGACAAATGCTGGTCTTGAAGTTGACCGTGCTGAAGTTCGTTTACCGAACGGTGCACTTCGCCACACTGGCGAATTCAACATCGCAATCCAATTGCACCATGATGTTGTTGCTGAAGTTCTCGTTACTATCGTATCTGAGTAATTTTATGCAAAGAAAAAGAGCATGCATCAGCATGCTCTTTTTTTATCCCTAATAATTATAAAATTTGATTTAGCAAGCTGAAATTTAGACTTAGTTTTTTATTTGTTATCGATATTATTTGTTGCACTGTCTTGCTTGTGCATTTTGCATTAAGATAAGTCTCCCCTATTCATTTTCGTAATTATTGTAAATCAAGGTTTTATATGTCTCAGGCGACTGCCAAAAAAAATACGAATAACACTGAGTTAGATTTGCTAAAGAGTGAATCTTCAGCACTCAAAGAGTTTCGTACGCCTCCGCACAATCTTGCTATTGAACAGGCTGTTCTTGCCGCACTCATGACAGTAGCTGAGTCATTCGAACAGGTCAGCGATATATTAACCGAGAATGATTTTTACGCGACTCGACATAAATATATTTTTAGAGCAATTGAAAAACTTTCTAAAGAAAGTTCACCTTATGATGCCGTATTGGTCAATGATTGGTTAATCAAACAGAACCTGCTTGATGCGATTGGCGGTGAAGAATATTTAATGCAATTGATGGCGGATTCTCCATCAAGCTTTTATAACCTTGAAACTTATGCCAATAAAATACGTGAATTTGCAACTTTGAGAAATATGATCAAAGTTGGTAATGAAATTCTACAAAATGCGTATGACACGAAAGGCCGAGAAGTCAGTGAAATTTTAGATTTAGCTGAGACCAGTATCTTTTCTTTGGCTGAACAACACAATAACAATGCTAAAGCTCAAGGACCAAAAGCAATTAATACCGTTGTCGCAGATGTATTCGATAAACTCAACGAATTATCACAACTTGATGGGAATATTACTGGTCTGACCACAGGATTTGTGGAGCTTGATAATAAAACATCAGGTATGCAAGCTGGAGATATGATCGTCGTTGCTGCCCGTCCATCAATGGGTAAAACAACTTTCGCAATGAATTTAGTCGAAAGTGTGCTATTCAATTGCAACCTTCCTGCTCTCGTATTCTCCATGGAGATGCCTGCTGACTCTATTGCCATGCGTTTAATTTCCTCGTTTGGTAAAGTGCATCAAGGACATTTGCGATCTGGCAAATTAGATGGCGAAGAATGGAACAAGGTCACGGGAACGATTCTTCAATTGCAAGAAAAACATCTTTATATTGATGATTCATCTGCCCTCCCACCGACTGAAATGCGCGCACGTGCAAGACGTATCGCCAAACAACACGGTGGTAAACTGGGTTGCATCATGGTCGATTACCTGCAGTTAATGAAAGTACCAGGTATGGGTGATAACCGTGTGGGTGAAATTGGTGAAATTTCTCGAAGCTTGAAAGCATTGGCGAAAGAGATGCATTGCCCAGTGATTGCACTTTCGCAGCTTAACCGCTCACTCGAAAACCGTCCAAATAAACGCCCTGTGATGTCAGACTTACGTGAATCTGGAGCAATTGAGCAGGATGCCGATTTGATCATGTTCATTTACCGTGATGAGGTATATAACAAAGAATCTAAAGAAGCAGGAACTGCTGAAATCATTATCGGTAAACAACGTAATGGTCCAATTGGTACCGTTCGACTCGCTTTTGAAGGTCAATATACGCGTTTCAGTAACCTATCACCTGAATATTATGCGCAAAACCAAGAAGAAGAGTAATTTTGCTTTGATCAATTCGTAGTTGTGAACGCACGAATTGATCTGACCTCAATTATCTTTTTTCAGTTTAAAAGATTTAACCTTTCCACATGCCTCTAGGAGTAAATTAGAGTGCGCCAAGCAACGGTTTGTATTGACACACACGCATTGCAATACAATTTAAATCGCGTGAAACAACTTGCACCAAACTCTAAAGTTGTAAGTATGGTTAAGGCAAATGCTTATGGTCATGGAGTCTCAGATTGCTTAGCCGCATTGAGCCAGTCTGATGCTTTTGGCGTTGCATGTTTAGAAGAAGCACTTGAAATACGTGAATTAGGTTTTAAACAACCTATCACATTAATTGAAGGTGTTTTTTCTGAAGATGAAATGCAAATTGCGATTGACCAAAATATTGAAGTAATCGTTCATCATCATCAACAACTGCAGTGGTTGTTGCAAGTTAAAGATGCTTATATCGCCCGAAATCTAAAAGTATGGGTTAAACTAAATAGCGGAATGAACCGCTTAGGCTTCAAAATTGATGTAATCAAATCGATTATTCATCAATTAAAAAATGAAGGTTTTACCTGTGTACTTGCAATGCATTTTGCTAATGCAGATGTTGATCACCCTTTAAATGAACAACAAATATCTCAATTTCTTGAAGTAAAACAAGATTGTGCACCAATTTTAGCTTCGTGTTGTAATTCAGCAGCAATTTATAAATACCCTGAATTGCATTTTGACTATGTTCGACCTGGTATTATGCTGTACGGCGCAACGCCATTTGCAGATCGTGACGTCCACGCTCTAGATTTAAAACCTGTTATGACATTCAGTGCTGAGATTATTGCACTTAACGCCATTCAATCAGGTGAAGCTGTAGGTTATGGCTCAACCTTTGTTGCACAGCGACCTCTGCAATTAGCAATTGTCTCGATCGGATATGGTGATGGGTATCCAAGAGCTTTTATTCGTGATAATACGGTTTCACTAGATGGTCAATTGACCCCAGTGATCGGTCGAGTTGCCATGGATATGATTGCCATAGATGTCACTAATCTCAACGCAAAAATTGGTGATCTAGTAGAATTATGGGGTAAACATCGTTTAGTGGATGATGTTGCTGAAGCGAATGGTACGATTGGTTATGAGTTGTTATGTCGATTAAGCCAACGTCCGAAGCGTCTCAAAATGTAATGAGCAAATTAAATCAACGTAATGCTAAACAGCATTACGTTGTAGTTCATTAAAATCCGTATCCTGAGCGCGTGTCAAAAATCGAATTAAATAATCAGCTTGATCTTGTGTAAACTGTGTAGGCGTAAATTGACTAAATCCCATATCTATTAAAGCCTGCTTCACTGGACTTTGTCGTCCTACAAACTTCATAGACCATTCTTGAAATTGTTTTTTTTCAATATTTTTTCGCTGGAATAGGCGAATTTGATGATGGCGTTTATCCTTGTGAAGCTTTTGCAACAATATATCTAGTGTGGCTTCATCACCCTCTAGACATTGAAAATAGTGCCCATCTGCATAATAAAGTGCTCCAGAAATTTGATGCTCAAAATTGAAATGACGGGCTTCATTCAAGATTTCACGAACATCAATCAATAAGCGACTTGCATCTGCAGTCGACACACTCGCATAACTGAACTGTTGCATTGCTTCCCCTAATTTTTATAGTAATGATTTAATATTCAATGTAACTCAATTTAATCTAAACTCAATCATAAAGCAAAATTATTGCCAATAGTCTTCTGTTGGCCGTGGCAAACCGTTCAATCCTTGACGCAAAGTATCTGACCAAAGTTTACTAATTGATGAGAAATATGGATCATCATCATGAATACGTTTAGACAATGGAATCGCAAAACTATCTTTTTTATAAATACATGCATCTAGTGGTAAGCCCACAGAAACATTAGATCTAAGGGTTGAATCAAATGAAATTAAACCGCATCTTAATGCTTCATCTAACTCAGTATTGTAATTTAATGCACGATCTAAAATTGGTTTACCGTATTTACTTTCCCCAATCTGAAAAAAGGGCGTATCTGACGTCGCATTGATAAAATTACCCTGAGGATAAATATTATATAACTGAATATCCTCCCCTTGAATTTGACCAGAAAGTAAAATCGTACAGTGATAATTACTTTGCTCTAGTTGATCAGTAGTCACATCCATTATGACACGCTTTAAAGTATGACCAACCAATTCAGCCATCTCGAACATGCTATTCACACTATACAAATTAGGTTCGTGTTTTAAATCTAGTTGATTCTGCAAATGTCCTATAACGGCTTGTGTCGTCGCCAAATTACCTGCAGTTTGTATACTGATAAAACGCTCACCCTCAACACCGAAAAGATAGAGTTTACGAAATACAGAGATATGATCTACACCTGCATTTGTTCGCGTGTCACTGATACAAATTAAGCCATCACGTAAACGCATAGCACAACAATAGGTCATTGAAATATCTCTTCTAAATTTTGTTCTAACACGGTAATACCTGAACGATGGTCGTCATACTCTCCACGCCACCAGCTTCTCGCACACCTCTGATAGGTGCAACGTCCCAATAATCACGCCCTAATGCAATATAAATGTGTGAACTTGGCGTATAGAGCTGATTGCTAACATCAAATGTATACCAAACTCCATCTAGATAAGCTTCAGCCCAAGCATGGCTCGCCAAATGACTCATTTCCGGAACGTAAAGATATCCAGAAACATAGCGCGCAGGAATATTTAACTCTCTACACATACCTACAAATACATGAGTATGATCCTGACATACCCCTTGTTGATGATGGAATGCATCTATTGCCGTAGTACTCACTTGAGTAGAATCTGAAATATATGGCATATGCTCAAGCAATGCAGAACTTAAATGTTTTAATTCATCACGAGTCTTTTTACGCACATGCTGAGCTGCAAAAGCTTTCATTTCAGCATCACATTGTGTCGCTGGGGTAATTTGTAGAAAAATACCGACTGGCACTTCTGACTCAATAGCTTGTTCTGAAACTGTATCGATTTCAATAATGCCCTGCGCCATAATACTTAAATTTTGATATGCATAGCGTTGAGTCGAAGTTATCCAAATATTATTAAAGGCATCTTTTGCTTCGACCTTATAACCAGGAATACTCACTGACCAAGCATCTACTTTTTGGTGAGCATTACTTTGAGGACACATTCGAATATATTGGATACTATTTTTTGCTGTTTCCGTATATTGATAATGGGTTTGATGATTTATCATCAATTTCATGCATCCACCTCAAATAAACATTGCACCTGATCATTCAGTTGGTAAAAACTATTAGCATTTGGATGCGCTAAAAGATGTTGCCAAGCCTCATCTAAACTGTCCCATCCTTTAGATTTCAACAGTTCAATCACAACACTTAAAGAATTGATTGTAGAATTAACATCCTGATTCAACCGTATTTCACGATCAAGATTTTCGAAATATTGTCCTAGACTAAAAAACAAAAAAATGTCTTCATTTTCAGCTTCTAGAATATCGCTACACTCATCAACAACAGTACAAATTAATCCTGCATTTTGTGTCGCAGTATCCACCATCTGTTTTAATTCTGAATAAGCCTGAACTGACAATACACCACGTAAATCTTGAATATTATTTTTCACATATTCAAATTGTTGAAAAAAAGAAGCTGGCTGATCATTACTCAGAATCAGCTCATTGAGCGAACACGCATTAAAAGCAGGTAAGCAAAAAGCATGTGCATACTGCAATGCTTGAGCATCATCTTGAAATGGAAACTGACCACATAAATGTTGAATACGAGATAAATAACGGCCAACCCAGTAAATATTTTGTGCATTGCTGTTTAATATAATCATGACAAGCTCCTGGTTATATATTTATGAATGTAGCGGATCTATAACCCACGTATCTTTAATGCCACCACCCTGTGATGAATTTACAACTAATGACCCTTCTTGCATCGCAACTCGGGTTAAACCTCCCGGTACGATTTCTGTACGATATGGTGAACTTAAAATAAACGGTCTTAAATCAATATGGCGTTCAGCGATGCCGAATTCAGTTAAAGTGGGCGCGACTGAAAGCGCTAAAGTTGGTTGTGCAATATAAGCATGCGGCTGTGCAATTAACTTTAATCTAAATTGCTCAATTTCTTGTTCGGTCGCTTTAGGACCAATTAACATGCCATAACCGCCTGAACCTTGAGCCTCTTTAACCACTAATTTTTCTAAATTACAAAGTACATAATCGAGTTCATCACGTTCACGACATTGATAAGTCGGTACGTTATTTAAGATTGGCTTCTCGTTTAGATAGTAATCAATCATTTTATCGACATAAGGATAGATTGATTTGTCATCCGCCACCCCCGTTCCAGGTGCATTCGCAATCACGACATTATGTTGTAAGTATGCAGACATTAGACCAGGTACACCTAATGTACTGTCTGGCATAAAACACAATGGATCAAGAAAGCCATCATCTAGGCGCCGGTAAATCACATCGACTTGTTTTTTACCCCAAACGGTTTTGGCATAGACCTTAGCATTTTCAACGTATAAATCCTGACCTGTAACTAGAGGAACATCCATCTCACGTGCGAGGAAACAATGCTCATAATATGCACTGTTATATCGGCCGGGTGTAAGCACCACGATAAATGGGTTATCTACTTCAGCATTTTCCTCGAGTATTTGTCTTAAAAGTTGTGGATATTGCTCTACACCTTGTAAATTTGATGACTTACAAAGTTCGGGCATCATTTTTTCACTAATTTTTCGACTTTCCAACATATAAGACACGCCTGATGGTGTTCTTAAATTGTCTTCTAGTACAAAGAAGTTACCTTGCTGATCACGAATAATATCGATTCCGCTTATTTGACTATAAACTTTACCTTTCAATGAATGTTTATACATCAATGGTTGGTATGCTTCATGAGTGAGCACTTGCAGTTCAGGCACTAAACCATCCTTTAAAATCGCCTGATTATGGTAAATATCATCTAAAAAAAAGTTTAATGCTTGCACTCTTTGTGCACAGCCTTGCTCTATTTTGTGCCATTGTTGTTTGGCAATTACACGTGGAATTAAGTCATAAGGAATAATGCGATCTGTACCCTCAGCATCACCATAAACTGTAAATGTAATGCCCTGATAGAGAAAATGTTCCTTCGCTTGATGATTTAAAGATTTCAGCTCATCCAAGCTTCTCTCACATAACCAATTTTCGATTTTGCTAGATGCCTCTAAGCCAATCGTTTTATCATCTAAAAGTTCATTATAAAATTTAGATTTAAGTTGATCGAACAAGTACGCAGTGCTGTTTTGTTTAACTTCGATTTGCTTAGATTTTTCAAAAGCTTCGACGGTATGATCAGCCTCAAAATTTGCGAGAATTGAAGTGGTATCTTTTTCCTCTTTTAGCATACATACCTCTTAATTGTTATCAATTGTAAACAAAATTAAGCAATTTCAATGCCAAAAATTTACCTATTCATCTATTAATGCCCCATTTTTGAAGCATTCACAACGAAAAATGGCCTAAAGATGTATCGAAATATAGTCAAAAGCCTCACTTTCCATGCTTGCTTATCTCTTAAAGATTTTTTATTGTGTGTTTGAAAAATATTTTCTCTTTATTCATTAGTTGATTATGTCCTCTCAAGAAAAAGAAACATCGAATAGCTTATATCGACAGTGGCAAATTCTTTCACGCTTAACCACTGGCAAATGGATGGGTACACGAGAGTTGCAAGAGACGTTGCAAAGAGAAGGTATTGAAATCAGTTTAAGAACCATTCAACGTGATTTAAATCAAATTTCTCAAAGATTTCCTATTGAGAGTAATAAAACTGTACCACAAGGTTGGCGTTGGCGATCAGATGCCCCTATTCAAAGCTTGCCGCATATGACCAGCTCTCAAGCGGTCACCTTTATGATGGTTGAAGAGCATTTGAAGCATTTGCTTCCACCAAGTTTAATTGAGGAGATGAACCCTTGGTTCGAGCTTGCAAAACGCAGCTTATCTACACAAAACAATGTACGTCAATGGATTAACCGTGTCCGTATTGTTCCAGCAAGCCAGCCCTTGATCCCTCCTGTTGTAGAGAAACATGCGCAGCAAGCCATTTATGAAGGTCTATTACAAGATAAACAGATCGAATGCATATATCGTGCGCGTGGACCTGAAAGTGAAGAACGTGGTTATACCTTAAACCCGCTTGCATTGGTTCAAAAGGGTTCAATCATTTATTTGATTTGTACTCGACATGACAAATCAGAAGTTCAAACCTTTGCTTTACATCGTTTTAAATCTGCAAAAGTTCTAGAGCAACGCGCCTTACACCCTGTTGACTTTGATATTGATGCTTACATTGAATCTGGTGCGCTCGGCTTCAGAGTTGATTTCAATAAACCCACTGAGCTCGTTCAACTCGAACTCTTTATGAATAAAGCTGATGCACTTTACTTTTCCGAAAGCCAACTCAGTAAAGATCAATCCATCACACAAGTATCTGATGATCTCTTTAAAGTGGTGGCTAATGTGCCCTTTACTTCACAATTGGTTTGGTGGCTCAGAAGCTTCGGCAAAAAAATCATTCGTATTGAACCACTCGATGTATTTAACGCCGTTCATGAAATTGAAAATTAAAAAAGAGCCAAATTGGCTCTGAAGATTTTTTATTATCATATTTTCAGTATTGCGCTGATTTCTTATTGTGTTGAGTTTAAATACGTGAACTAAACTCCCCTTTAGCCCACGTATACTTTTCAATGTCGTTGGATTATGATTTACATCGTGCAGCATGCAATTTCATAACCATTATAACGAATACGCTTCATCGTCATGGCCTTTCCTCTTTGTTTTGAACGTAGAGTCAATATAGCCACTTCAACATTGAATGAGAAATAATCAAAATTTATTTATTAATCTATATTCTTGTTAAACGTAAATAATAAATTATTTATCTAATTTATGAATAAATCGTTATATGAGGATCAAAAAAACCCGCATCAAGCGGGTTTTTTGGACTGCAACAGACTTAAGCAGATTTTTTAGTTTGTGCATTCTTACGAATCGTAATCATCACCAATTGAACAGCAGCAGGTGTTACGCCCGGAATACGACTTGCTTGAGCAAGAGTTTCAGGACGAACTTCTTTGAGTTTCAAAGTAATTTCACGAGATAAACCAGATACCACGTCATAATTAAAATCAGCTGGAATCTTAGTCTCTTCTAAGCGCTTCATTTGCGCTACATCCTGATGCTGACGGTTAATATAACCCTCATATTTAACTGCAATCTCAATTTGGTCACCCACTTGAGCAGAAACATCAGAACCAGTGAGTTCCGCAATTTGAGCAAAAGTAATGTTCGGACGTTTCAACAAATCAATCGCAGAACATTCTTTAGAAAGATCCGCACCTGTCATTTCAACGAATTTTTTACCCATTGGATTGTTAGGTGCAGCCCAAAGATGTTGTAAACGACCTGTTTCACGCTCAACCGCTTCCATTTTTTCGCAGTATGCTGCCCAACGCTCGTCATCCACAAGACCCATTTCACGACCGATTGGCGTCAAGCGTTGGTCTGCATTATCTTCACGAAGCATCAAACGGTATTCCGCACGTGATGTGAACATACGGTACGGTTCTTTCGTACCTAATGTGATTAAGTCATCAACCAATACACCCATGTACGCTTCATCACGCTTAGGTGTCCATTGCTCTTGATCCCATGCACGGCGTGCAGCATTCAGGCCTGCAAGTAAACCTTGTGCACCTGCTTCTTCATAACCAGTCGTACCGTTGATTTGACCCGCAAAGTACAAGTTATTAATCGCTTTAGTCTCTAAAGTGAATTTCAACGCTTGTGGGTTGAAGTAATCATATTCAATCGCATAACCCGGACGAAGAATGTGCGCATTTTCCATACCACGGATTGAGCGTACTAACTCAAACTGAACATCAAATGGAAGCGATGTAGAAATACCATTTGGATAAAGTTCATGTGTATCTAGGCCTTCAGGCTCAAGGAATACTTGATGAGAATCTTTATCGGCAAATTTATGAATTTTATCTTCGATTGACGGACAGTAACGTGGACCTACACCTTCAATCACACCAGTATACATCGGTGAACGGTCTAGGCCGCCACGGATAATCTCATGTGTTTTTTCATTGGTATGCGTGATGTAGCAGTTGACTTGCTCTGGGTGCATAGATGCATCACCCATAAATGACATCGTTGGTGATGGAAAGTCACCCGGCTGTGGTGTCATGACAGAGAAATCTACAGAACGTGCATCAATACGTGGTGGCGTACCTGTTTTTAAACGACCGACTGGCAATTGAAGCTCACGTAAACGGTGCGCTAAAGAAATTGAAGGTGGATCACCTGCACGACCGCCGCTTGATTTCTCAAGACCAACATGAATCACGCCACCCAAGAATGTCCCAGCGGTTAACACGACTGTTTTCGCATCAAAGCGAATCCCCATTTGTGTTACCACACCTTTAACGGTATCGCCGTCAACAATGAGGTCATCTGCTGCTTGTTGGAAAATATCAAGATTGGCTTGGTTTTCTAATGTTTCGCGAATAGCCGCTTTATAACGTACACGGTCAGCCTGCGCACGCGTTGCACGAACTGCAGCACCTTTACGTGAGTTCAGAATACGGAACTGAATACCACCCTTGTCTGCTGCGAGCGCCATCGCACCACCTAAGGCATCAATTTCGCGAACAAGGTGTGATTTACCAATACCACCAATCGCTGGGTTACAGCTCATCTGCCCTAAAGTCTCAATATTATGAGTTAAGAGTAAAGTCTGTCGACCCATACGTGCCGCAGCAAGCGCTGCTTCTGTACCAGCGTGTCCGCCACCGATAACAATGACATCGTAAACTTTAGGATAATGCATAGTGGTATATGAGGAGATAAAAATAATGACAGAAAATTATAGCAAATTTTGTTTGCCTTGAGACAATCGAGAACAATTTAATTCTAATTTTTTTGAAGTCCAATAATATAAACCATTTTGATATAAAAATTTATAAATTTTGCAGATTTAAGTGATTTTTTAACAATTTAGAAAATTTATTTACAGCATTGCCCTTCCATTGATTTGACTATTTTTTCAACATATTCAAGTCATATTTTTTAACAAGAGTATACGAACATGAAAGTCCAGTTATTTACGATGTCAATGTTATGTTGTTTGGGTCTAAGCGTAAGTAGTATGAGTATTGCGAATGACAAAGTTGATAATGCCTATAATGCCAAACAATTCCAAAGCGTATGTAAGGGTAAAAGTGAAGGCGATGCTGTCAGTTTCCCGTATAAAGGAATAATTTGGAATGGTACTTGCCAAACTCAATTTTTCCCTACCCAAAGTAAAGATTTGAAAGGCAATGAAGAGCAGCTTAATTCAGCCTGTAAGTCTGATGCAGCGAGTGTTTCCGTGAATATTGAAGGTCAAGAATATAAAGGCAAATGTGCACTCGGATATGCGCCACCGATGCCAAAAGCGTCTTAACCTATTTTTTTAAATTCGACCGTTTATGCAACCAATTGAAAAATTGGTTGCTTTTATTTATTGATAACGATAAAACCAAATTAAAAATAACGATCTATTTATAAATAACACAACAAAATTCAGGATGAATTTATGGACACAGGGATCCTTACGATTTTTTTACCTTTAGCACTTGCAATTGTGATGGCGGGTTTAGGACTTGAACTCACTGTTCAAGATTTTCTACGCGTTCGTAAACACCCTAAAGCAGTGCTCATCGCATTATTTTCCCAACTCGTCATTTTGGTTGGCGTTGCATTTATTATATGTAAAATACTCAATCTTTCGCCTTACTTGGCTGTCGGCTTAGTGTTGCTTGCTGCCTCACCAGGGGGTGCAACAGCCAATCTATTTAGCTATTTATACAAAGGTGATGTTGCCCTCAACATCACCTTGACTGCGATTAATGCCATTATTGCTGCAGTGACCTTGCCGCTTATCGTGAATTTTGCAATCACACATTTCATTCAGGATTCAACTCAAATTGGTCTACAATTTAGTAAAATTTTACAAGTGTTTGCCATTATTCTTATTCCAGTTGCCCTCGGTATGTTTGTGCGCTACAAATTTCCAAATGTTGCAACTAAACTAGAAAAACCAGTGCGTATTTTTGCCGTTGTATTCTTAGTGTTAATTATTGTCGGTGCAGTACTTTCTGAACGTGCCAACATTATGAATTATCTTGCTCAAATTGGTTTGGCGACAGCGTTATTTTGTATCGCAAGTCTTAGCGTCGGTTATTTTCTCCCTCGCTTCTTTGGTGTACCGAGTTTTCAAGCAAGAGCGTGTGCTTTTGAAATTGGTATCCATAACAGTACTTTGGCCATGGCGATTGCAATCACGATAATGAATAGCAGCGAAATTGCGATGCCAGCAGCTGTTTATTCAATCTTTATGTATATCTTCGCTGCTATTTTCGGCATGTTGCTGAATCGTTTTGCACCATTAGACCATCCGGCTGAGTTAACTCGAAACCACTCATAAATTAACTGATATTAATTGAGTTAACCAACTCATCTTAAAGGCACTGTAATCGTGCCTTTATTTATGCTTCAGGTTTTATCTGCATTCTTAAAGCGAATACAGTACAATGCTAACTCTCGTATTGCATATTTAGGTTTTTTTACTGTGAAGTGGTTACAAATCCATATTACTGTCGATCAAGCACAAGTTGATTTTACTGAAACATTATTATTATCTCTTGGTGCAGTCAGTGTGACGCTAGATGATGCAGAGGATCAAGCGTTATTAGAACCACTTCCAGGTGAGACTCCACTTTGGAACAAAGTCATCGTAACGGGTATTTACGCTCAAGAAGATGATGAAGAAATCGATGTCGTCGCACTAGAAACTTTCATTAAAGACCAGATGCCTGAAGCGCCTTTACGTTCTGAGTTTATCGAAGATCAAGAGTGGGAACGCACTTGGATGGATGCATATGAGCCAATTCAAATTGGTGAAAAATATTGGATCGTTCCTGAATGGATGGAAGCTCCTGAAGCGGATGCGGTCAATATTAAATTAGATCCAGGCTTAGCTTTTGGTACGGGTAATCATGCTTCAACATTCCTCTGCCTACAATGGTTAGGTAAAACCGATGTAAAAGACAAAATCGTCATCGATTACGGCTGTGGTTCTGGCATTCTAGGTGTTGCTGCCCTACTGCTTGGTGCAAAAAAAGTATATGCAACAGATATTGATCCTCAAGCTGTACTCGCTACACAACAAAATGCTGAATTAAATGGCGTTCTCGAAAATTTATATGTCGGCTTACCTGAAGAATTTAATCAAGCACTCGGTGAGCAAAAGGCAGATGTATTTGTCGCAAATATTCTTGCTGGCCCACTGATGGCACTTGCTGAGGAGTTTTCAACACTCATTCAACCTGAGGGTGAATTCGCACTAGCCGGTATTATTGAAGAGCAAGTTGATGATGTTTCTCGTGTTTATGCTGAATTTTTTGATATATTAGACAAAGAAAAGCGTGATGAAAATTGGTACCGTCTTTCTGGGAAACGCCATAAATAAGTAGAGCTTAATTTAAGATATGAGTGATAAACAAACCCGCTGCCCAAATTGCTCCACAATTTACAAGGTATCAGTCACCCAGTTAACTGTTGCCGAGGGTATGGTTTGTTGTCCTAAATGTTCTGCTGAGTTTAATGCGCTTCTACATCTATTCAATCCTCAACCGAAAGTGATTGAACCTTTAATCACAGAAGCCCAAGACAGTACCTCACCATCTGAAGATGTAATTGAACCCAAACAAGAACAACACCTATTGGATATTTTCGATCGTAAAGTTGCAAATTCAAACATAACCTTGCGTACGTATTTAAATAACTTAAATACGTTCAATCATGATCCGATTACCAATTACCCATCTTTAAATCTTTCATCATCGATCCATGCCAATAGCCAATCGAAACCAAGAACTAGGCTTTATATTGCGACATGGGCGATCGTAAATACAATTTTAGCGTTATTACTGGTTTTTCAATTTTTATGGTTTAACCCAAATGTATTGCAACGCTCAACTGCGCTAAATCAGGCATTTATATCAGCATGTAACTTATTTAATTGTGACACGCTTGATGAACGCTATACCCATATAAAAGTACAAGACCTCAATATTGAGTCAACATCAGCGATATCTACTGTTTTTTCAGGTCACTTGGTGAACCAATATAGCAAAGGGCTAAAACTGCCTCTGTTGAAAATAAGCATTTTTCAACAAGGTAAATTGATTTCATCCTCTATTAAAGCACCCAATGAATATTTAGTAGAAAGTTTGCATGGAATTACACGAATTCCTCAAGATAGTCCATTTGGTTTCAAATTTAGTATAAATTTTTCTCAATCTGAGTTTGACAATTATAAATTGGAAGTTATACGACCATAAGATCAAAAAAAACGATAAAAAAATTAAAAAAAATGTAGTTTTCTTGCTCACTTTTTCATAGACAATGGTATGATACGCGCCACGAAAGCTTTGTACCGCAAACTCCTCGCAATTTCTCAAAATAAATACAGTTCTGTTCATGTGCTTAATTTTTTTATTCAGCGCATCAGGGATGTTTTTTGTTTTATGTGGAACCGTAACAAATATTAAACTATTGTTACGCTTATTTTTCACTCAATTGCTCTAGTTGTGGCAAGCTAATTGTTCTTGTTTTAGAGTCGACCGTTTTAGGACCTAAAACGGACCTCGTTTTTTTTATTTTGACCACAAAATCACTTTTACCCTAAGTGATTATTGATTCTCGGATTAACTCGCATGAATAGCAAATCTCCTATTTTTACTGCACAATCTGATGTCGCTCTTCGTATTCACGTAGATCGCGCAGTTCGCCATTATTTTGCACAATTGCAAGGCGAGCAACCATCTCAAGTTTATGACATGGTTTTAGCAGAAATGGAGAAACCTCTTTTATCTGTAGTGTTAGAATATACACGTGGCAACCAGACTCGCGCTGCTGAGATTCTAGGCCTTAACCGTGGTACTTTACGTAAAAAGTTGAAAGCTCACGGTTTAATGAGTGAATAAATGATAAAATGCTTGCGGCTTCCGCGGGCATTTTTTTTACCTGCTATTTAGCTTTTTTGTTTTAATTCTTGATAACTGTGACTAAATCATGACTATTAAACGCGCATTAATCTCTGTTTCTGATAAAACAGGCATTGTTGAATTTGCCCAAGACCTTGTTGCTCTAGGGGTAGAAATTTTATCTACTGGCGGTACTTATAAGTTGTTACGTGACAACAATATTGCTGTAGTCGAAGTTTCAGAGCACACTGGTTTCCCAGAGATGATGGACGGACGTGTAAAAACACTTCATCCGAAAATCCACGGTGGTATCTTGGCTCGTCGTGGTCTAGATGAAGCTGTGATGGCTGAACACAACATCGATGCGATCGATCTAGTTGTGGTAAACCTTTATCCATTTGCTGCAACTGTTGCAAAACCTAACTGCTCACTTGCTGATGCGATTGAAAATATCGACATCGGTGGTCCAACGATGGTTCGTGCTGCTGCGAAAAACCATGCGTCTGTAGGTATCGTTGTAAATGCATCTGACTATGCGACTGTAGTTGCTGAGCTTAAAGCTGAAGGCTCACTTTCTTATGCGACTCGTTTTGACTTAGCAGTTAAAGCATTTGAACATACTGCTCAGTACGACGGTATGATCGCATCTTACTTAGGCGCTCGCGTTGGTAAAGAAGAAGGTCAAGCTGATCAATTTGCACGTACATTCAATACGCAATTAAATAAAGCACAAGATTTACGTTACGGTGAAAACCCACATCAATCTGCTGCATTCTATGTTGACCCTGCTGCAACTGAAGCCTCTGTTTCTACTGCTAAACAGTTGCAAGGTAAAGAATTATCTTATAACAACATTGCCGATACTGATGCAGCACTTGAATGTGTAAAATCATTTGCGAAACCTGCATGTGTAATCGTAAAACACGCTAACCCATGTGGCGTTGCAGTCTCTTTAGACGGTATTAAAGCTGCATATGACCTTGCATATGCAACTGATCCAGAATCTGCATTCGGTGGCATCATTGCGTTTAACCGTGAATTAGACGTTGCAACTGCACAAGCTATTGTTGATCGTCAATTTGTTGAAGTGATTATTGCACCAAGTGTTGCTGAAGGTGTATTAGAAGTTACAGGTGCGAAGAAAAACGTACGTGTACTTGTATGTGGCGAATTACCAGCAATTGATGAACGTGCTCCACAAATGGACTATAAACGTGTAAACGGTGGTTTGCTCGTTCAAGATCAAGACTTAGGTATGATTACTAAAGATGATCTTAAAGTTGTGACGAAACGTGCCCCAACTGAACAAGAAATTGATGACATGATCTTTGCTTGGAAAGTTGCGAAATACGTTAAATCAAACGCGATTGTTTATGCTAAAAACCGTCAAACGATTGGTGTCGGCGCAGGTCAAATGAGCCGCGTAAACTCTGCTCGTATTGCTGCGATTAAAGCTGAACATGCAGGCTTAGTCGTTGAAGGTGCAGTAATGGCATCTGACGCATTCTTCCCATTCCGTGATGGTATTGATAATGCCGCTAAAGCAGGTATCAAATGTATTATCCAACCGGGTGGTTCAATGCGTGATGAAGAAACGATTGCTGCTGCTGACGAAGCAGGTATTGCAATGGTGTTCACTGGCATGCGTCATTTCCGTCATTAATTAATGGTTCGTGTCATGATGACTTCTCATAAGTCACCTATAACACTGATAAGAGATTTTTAATCTTGCCTAAAGTCCTCTTCTATTCATTTAGTTGAGGACTTTATGTCATTTTCGATTCATGGAGTATGAACCGATGAATATTTTAGTTTTGGGTAATGGCGGTCGTGAACATGCATTAGCATGGAAAATCGCTCAAGATGAAAAAGTAGCTAAAGTTTTTGTTGCACCGGGTAATGCGGGCACAGCAACAGAAACAAAATGTGAAAATGTAGCACTTAACATTTTAGACAACCCTGCCATTATCGACTTTGCAAAAAATAATGCCGTGGATCTGATTGTTGTCGGTCCTGAAGCACCGCTTGTAAATGGTGTAGTCGATGCTTGTCGCGCTGCAGGTGTGAAAATATGGGGTCCTACCCAATTTGCAGCGCAATTAGAAGGCTCTAAAGCGTTTGCTAAGCATTTCTTAAAACGCCACAACATCCCAACTGCTTTTTATGATGTATTTACAGAAGTCGATGCAGCAAAAGCATTTGTTGAGAAAAATGGCGCGCCTATCGTGATCAAGGCCGATGGTCTTGCTGCAGGTAAAGGCGTGATCGTTGCGATGACCAATCAAGAAGCGTTTGATGCGATTGACGACATGCTTGCAGGCAACAAATTTGGTGATGCAGGTTCACGCGTTGTCATTGAAGAATTCTTGGCAGGTGAAGAAGCATCTTTCATTTGTATGATTGATGGCGATAACATCTTACCAATGGCAACTTCACAAGATCACAAACGTATCTTTGAAGGTGACCAAGGTCCTAACACTGGGGGTATGGGTGCTTACTCTCCTGCCCCTGTTGTGACGGCTGAAGTTTTTGAAAAAACCATGAATGAAGTGATGCGTCCTACCGTTGAAGGTATGAAAAAAGACGGGCACGTTTATACAGGTTTCTTATACGCAGGTTTGATGATTGATGAACAAGGTCAGCCTAAAGTAATCGAGTTTAACTGTCGTTTTGGTGACCCTGAAACTCAACCGATCATGATGCGTTTAAAATCATCTTTAGTTGATTTAGTTGAAGCAGGTATTGAAGGTAAACTTCCTGCAGAAGCTGAATGGGATGAGCGTAAAACTGTCGGTATCGTACTTGCATCCAAGGGCTACCCTGAAACCTCTAGCAATGGCGATGTGATTTCTGGTTTAGATACGGAAATGGCAGATGCGAAAGTGTTCCATGCAGGTACGAAAGCCAATGAGAATGGTGACATCGTAACTGCTGGTGGTCGTGTCCTTTGCGTGACTGCACTTGGTAATACCATTGGTGAAGCACAAGCAAAAGCTTTAGAGCTTTGCCAAAAAGTAACGTTTGACGGCGTTCAATACCGTAAAGATATTGGTTACCGCGCGATTGCTCGTGAAAATGCTTAATACAGTTTAAGTATTAAAAAACCCCGCTTTGTGCGGGGTTTTTTACATTTCATATAGATTCATCTTTCTCTTTAATTTTAAAATCATTTAAATCTATTTTAAAAGCATCATACTGATAATCATATAAAACTCGTCTTGCATGTAAAATTTGATCTATAGTTTGTAGGAAAGTACGTCTCTGATTAGTATCTTCTTTTAATGGATTATCTAAAGCGTAGCTAGCTAAAGCTTCACCCCACTCCTTACCTTTTAATGAATTTTTACGATCTGAATATTCTCTATAATATTTTTCAAAGGCTTTCCCAGACTTAATACTTTCTCTATCTCCTGATCTCAATCTCTCAGAATTAAACCCTAGCTTTTCATCTAATGAAATTGCTATTTCAATAAGCTCATTTAATGTAAAGTTTTCAAACTCAAAATCAGGATAATTAACATTGATGTAACCAACAATATTATTTTTTTCTAATTGTTTTCCAAAAAAGCTAACATTTCTTGAAACATCACCATCAAAAGAAATAAAGCTGAATCTTTTTAATTCTCTGTCACTTTTCAAATGATCTTCGAGTCGCATTGGTGCATTTGCATTTTCCTGAAAAACACCTTTTAAATTAATGAATTCAATACCAGCAAGAGCAGCTTTTGGTAAAATATGTAATGCCGCTTGATACTCAGTTTCGCCCTCTAAATACCATCTTATTGTGCTACCAGTGTGTAATCCAAATTCGAAAGCAAGGCGAGGTCTAGTGGTGAGTCCATTTTCAATCGGCCTTTCTGATCCATATAATTTTGTTCTAGCACCTTCATGCCAAAAACCAAATGCTTCATATTCTTCAGCCCATTGAACACCATGCGCTTCTTGAAATGCTAATCGTATAACTTCAGCAATATGTCTAAGCCACAAAGCACCACCAATATTCCCGGTGATTTTTTCCCTTTTAGTCCAAGGTGCTAAACGGAGCATCATATACAATTCATAGTTATCATCGAGTTTTGCAGCTCCTATTCTTAATTTTTCATGATTTGACCGCCAAGTTTCGATATCCAAAGTCTTAACATAAGCTAAAATTTTATTTTTATAAGGAAATAATGTCTCATCAAACTCTTCTGGAGTTGAGCAATATGGAAATCTAAGTTTTGTTTTATTCGTGATCTTAGGCCAATATATTGGTTCTAAGAGTATAGCTAAATTACTAATTTGATTAGCTAGCTGTACTTCAGCTTCAATTAACTCTAAAGAAGGTAAAGAGTCACTTACACGCCTTAAAAAATCCTGAAATGAATCACGATTAATTGATGAGGTTACAGTGTGTCTTAGCTTACATAGCTGTACTGCCCTCAAAAATGGATATATTCTAAATGGATGAAATAAGTTATTGCTATCTACAGTTAACCAACCTAATTCAATAAACCTACTCGGATCACCTTTTACCACCCCAGCTATAGAAATCCCTCTATCTTTAGCAAAACTAATCATTTTCGTTTCAATAATTAAATCATTTTGATTTAAATTAGAATAATCTTTCAAATTTTCTTCAAAAAACTGATGAATTTCTGTGAACATTTTCTTAGCTTGTAAATATTTAACTTTCTACAATCTAATAAAATATCATTTATTAATTCCTATCTATATGAAAATTTTTCTGCAAACCCCTCGCCTCATCTTCGGCCAACGGCAAGACGCTGACACTGCTCCATTTATCCAAATGTGTGTAGATGCTTGAGTTATAATTTATGATCAAATCCAACCTCTTTTTCACGATACATAAAAACATCCCTCATCTAGTATGAGGGATTTTGGACTATTTAGATTCTAACTTTGGATGCAGCTTTACCATCATCTTAGAATATCCACGAACAAAATTAGACTGAACAATCTCAGGTGTTTCAAGCACTTCAATTCTGTCATAACGTTTGAGAATCTCCTCCCAAAGAATAGTCAATTGCATCTCAGCCAAACGACTACCCATACAGCGATGAATTCCATAACCAAATGATAGATGTTTTTTCACATTTTCACGATCAATACGAAATTCATCTGCATTTTCAAACACAGTTTCATCACGGTTAGCAGACGCATACCACATAACAACTTTGTCACCTTTGCGGATATACTGACCTTTATAAATTAGATCTTGAGTCGCTACACGGCGCATATACGCCAATGGTGTCTGCCAACGAATAATCTCACTAACCATATTAGGCAACAGATCAGGATTATTTTTCAGCTTGTCTAATTCCTGAGGGAACAAATGCATTGCATAAACCCCGCCCGACATCGAGTTACGAGTCGTATCATTCCCGCCTACGATTAATAATGCCAAATTCCCCAGAAACTCTAATGGCCGCTGAATCAGATCCTTTGTTTCATCACTCCGAATAAGCATACTCATCAAGTCAAAGCTTGAAGCCTCACCTGCTTCTATACGTGCAGCCTTATCATGCCAAAGTTGTGACAAATCTCTCACCATTCCTTTTAGACCATCAAAAGTATTTTCAATGGTCATCGTGCCGCCTGTCGTACCTGGGGATGAAGATGCAATTTCAGACCAATAGACCAATTTACGGCGTTCTTCGTAAGGAAAATCTAACAATGTCGCCAACATTCTTGAGGTCAGTTCAATTGAAACTCGATCTACAAAGTCGAAAGCTTCATTTAAAGGCAATTGATCAAGTACGTCTTGGGTCCGTGTCCGAATTAAGCTTTCCATGTCTTTTAAGTTTTTAGGTACAAAAACCCCCTGCACAGCTTTACGCTGAATATCATGCTTCGGTGGATCCATCGCAATAAACATTTCAAGCTCTAAACCTTGCGGTTGCTCACCCAACATAATGATCGGTTCTGAAGAAAAGAGCTGATGATTTTTATCAACGTACATGACATCTTCGTACTGTGTCATCGACCAAAAAGGACCAAATAAACTGTTTGATTGATAATGTATCGGCGCATCTTTCCGTAATCGCTTAAAAGTATCCTTCCATACACCTTGCTTGTATAAAAAAGGGCTACTGACATCAAGCTCTTGTAAGGGGCAAACATTTGGATCTGGAAGTTGAATTTCTTCAATGTGATCAAAATCAGGATTCTTGAATAGGCTACTTTTTAATTTATGGTATACATGGGCAGCTTTGATATGATTTTCTAAGGGAATATAGCGAGCGCTAAAATTCACCAAATCTACTCGAACAGCATTCATTTTTTTGACTAAATTATTCATGACAATGTGTCCTATGTGATCTCATCTTTAAATTTATATTCAGCCTTTATTCCATTAAGCTGATGATCTAAGTTTGAGCATAGAATTTTAAAAATACACAATCAGGTCATTTTTTGACATTAATAAGTCATTTTTTGACATTCTTTTTATTCAAATTAGCAGCTCTAATGAGGCTAGATTTAAGAATGATCAATATCACGCTATCTGGACTTATGTATGATGTCTAAAGGAATAGAACATAGCAATCAGGACGATAATGCAATTCGGGCATTGATTCCCTGCGCATATGTCAGAATCATTGCGCAACAATTGGGAGGTGGGCTGCGTGTATTCCCAACTTTATTGAATGACACATCTCTGACTGCTGAATTTATTCAACAGGAAGATTCCCGGATTTCAGCATCTGATTTTATTCGTATATTTGACAATGCATTGAACATGGCAGATGTTCCCGACTTCGGTTTAGAACTTGGACATCGCCTTAAACCAACGACTCATGGCGCAATGGGCTTTTTGATGCACAGTTGCCCAAACCTTTATGCTGCACTTGAAGCGATTCAACATTATCTACCTACTCGAATTGGATTTGCAGAAGTCATTCTCGAAATGCGTGATCAGCAGATGAATTGTAAAATTCAATTTAATATCGATTGCTCCACCCTTGTATATCAAAGCATGATCGAGTCTTGCATGGTGGTATTTAAAGAGTGTGCTGAATTTATTTTAGGTAAGCCATTAACTGAGGCGAAGTTGCTTTTTAGCTATCCTAAACCTGCTTACCATGCTGCTTATACAAAAATTTTTCAATGTGATTTCGCATTTTCACAATCTTTTGATGGCATTCAGATACCTTTATCTGTGTGTAAAATCCCGAATGCTTCAGCAAGTCAGGAGAACTATCTCATTGCAAAAAAACAATGTGAAAATGTACTTAAGGAACTTCTTACACCCCAAAATACTTATCAGTTTCGTGTCAAAAAAATACTGATTGAGCATTTATCAGATCCCAAAAATGAATCTGAGATTGCCGCTTCATTATTCATGAGCAAACGAACCTTAGCTCGTCATTTAGAAAAAGAAGGTTTAACCTTTAAAGAAGTCAAAGATCAGGTGCTTGCACAGCAAAGTGCTTATTTTCTTGAGCATACGCAACTCACGATTGAAACAATTGGTATGCTTCTTAATTATCACGATGCCTCAAATTTCAGACGAGCATTCAAGCGTTGGTTTGGTATGCCCCCTAGCCAATATCGGCAGAAATACAATAATGATCTTACCAAGCAAATTTCTAAATTAAATTAAATCCATATTTTTCATATTGATATATTAAATCATTATAAGGTGTTCGGCTGATAACGGGTCTTTCTAATTTTAAACACTCAAATTATAAGTATGATATTTAAAGTTTATTTATACATTCTCATAAATTGTATATGACGCTTTATGCTAAGCTAGTTCATTAACATCACTATATTGAATAAAAAAAAATTGTTATCATCAACCAACTTTTTTGTTATCAATGCTTAAATTATTGATAGCTAAATACCGAATTATCTCTAACAGATGAATAGCTTGAAGTGCTCTTGAAACAAGGACAGTTCATTTCACTATTCACCTCACTGCATATGTAAGTTGAAGATCGTTTCAACATACTCAGGAAATATCATGAAGAAAATTCTTGGTTTAGTTTTGGGCCTATCAGTGGGTATCGCTGGATGCTCAAAACAAGATGCTCCAGAAACCGCTGCAAACAACACGAATAAAGATTCAGTTCAAACCATTACAATCGCTTCTACAGGTTCAGATGCAGATATCTGGAAGTTCATTGCAAAATTGCCAGAAACTGAAGCTGCAGGTTTAAAGTTAGATGTTAAAAACTTTACTGATTATGTTTCAATGAACACTGCGGTAGCCAATAAAGAGATTGATATCAATGCCTTCCAATCATATGCATATATGGTTGCATACAATGATGCCAATACTCAAAAAATTGCGCCATTATCTACGACTTATCTTGAGCCAATGGGGATTTACTCAAGCAAAGTTAAAAATTTAAATGATTTCAAAACAGGTTCGACCATTGCAATTCCAAACGATGGTGCTAATGAATCACGTGCCCTTTTATTATTGCAATCTGCTGGTTTAGTAAAGTTAAAACCTCAATTTGACAATGTCAAAGGCACAACTTCTGATGTAACTGAGAATCCTAAACAAATCACCATTAAACCGATTCAAATGGCAACTGCGGTACGTGTGAAAGATGAAGTGGATGCCATTGTATTAGGCAACACCTTAGCAATGGAAGGTGGTCTGAACGTATTAAAAGATGCGATCTACTACGAGCCAATCGATCAAAGTACAAAAATGAATGTGAATGTACTGGCTGTAGCTGAAAGCCGTCAGAATGATCCTGTATTGCAAAAGGTGGGTCAGCTATATCATACAGATGCAGTTAAGCAATATGTGAAAGAAAACTTTGGTGGCACTAAGGTTAATGTTGATAAACCAACAACATATCTCACAGAAGCTCAATAATTCTAGACTTCTGTATTTTTAACAGGCAAATTTAATTTGCCTGTTTTTCATTTTTAATAGTTCTTGACGTTATGATTGAATTTAAAAATATTAGTAAACATTATCAGCTCAAAGGCCAAACTATTCACGCCTTAGACAATATTAATCTGACGATTCCAGATGGAAGTATCTTCGGAATTATAGGCTATAGTGGTGCAGGTAAAAGTACACTGATCCGTTTGATCAATTTACTAGAAAGACCCAATCAAGGTCAAATGATCATCCACGGTCAAGATTTCACTGCTTTGAGCGCTTCAAAATTACGTCAAGAACGCGCCAATATTGGTATGATTTTCCAACATTTCAATTTATTGCAAACCAAAACCGTTGCAGCCAATATTGAAATGCCAATGAAACTCCTTGGCTGGAGTAAAGCTGAGCGTCTAAAACGCTTAGATGAGCTACTTGAGTTTATCGATTTAGAACATAAACGCGATGCTTTTCCAGATGAGCTTTCTGGTGGTCAAAAACAGCGTGTAGGTATCGCTCGGGCACTTGCCAATCATCCAAAAATTCTACTCTGTGACGAAGCAACATCAGCGCTTGATCCTCAAACGACAAAATCTGTACTAGCCCTTTTAAAAAAAATTAATCAAGAGCAAGGCATCACGATTGTCATGGTTACGCACGAAATGGATGTTATTGAGTCGATTTGCGACTTTGTTGCAGTTATGGAACAAGGCAAAGTGATTGAACACGGCAGTACTCTCGATATCTTTAGTCAACCTCAACACCCGACGACCAAAACATTTATTCAAACTGTTTTACAGCAGCAATTACCTATCAATATTTTAAATAACTTAGAAAATCAAAATCACCACAGTATTTATAGCTTGCAGTTCTTAGGTACTTCAGCACAAGAAACTGTTGTACAAGCTGCCATCAAACGATTTGATATTAGTCTCAATATTTTATTTGCCAACATGACCGAAATTAATGGCGCTGTGATTGGACAAATGTTTGTGCAATTACTGGGTGATCCAGACATTATTCAAGAAACCATCAGCTTTTTCCAACAACATGGCGTTAAAGTTGAGCAATCAGGAGTACGTGCATGAGAGATATGATTGTTCAATGGCTAACAGAAATTACTGAACCTTTTTGGAAAAGCTCGCTTTCAATTGATCAATTTGTGACAGCCCTACAAGAAACCTTTCATATGGTTTTCTTTGCAATGCTATTCGGTACGATTTGGGGTTTAATTCAAGGAATAACCCTACTTGTTACACGACCAAACGGGATTTTAGCCAATCGTGTGATTTACTATGGATTAAACCCTATTGTAAATGCATTACGCTCCCTCCCGTTTATTATCCTCCTGATCGCGGTTATTCCACTAACAAAAATGATTGTGGGTACTTCTATTGGGACATGGGCAGCTATTGTTCCTTTAACCATTTATGTAGGCCCTTATATTGGTCGTCTGGTTGAAACTTCACTCCTTGAAGTCAACGAAGGCATCGTGGAATCAGCGCAAGCTATGGGCGCAACACCCCTACAAATTATTTTCAAATTTATTCTACCTGAGGCACGCAGTTCCCTCATTCTCAATTTAACTACAGCTGCAATCAGCTTAATTGGTGCAACAGCCATGGCTGGCGCTGTCGGTGCAGGTGGCATTGGTGATCTTGCGATCTCCTATGGTTATCAACGCTTTGATACCAGTGTCGTTATACTCACTGTTATTGTGCTTTTAGTATTAGTTCAATTGGTGCAAATGACAGGTGAAAAACTCGCCAAAATGCGATAGTAAATTTAAAAAAAGATCTCAAATGAGATCTTTTTTAATATCAATCCATCCAAAGTGAAGCGATTTTTTCCATTAATTGCGCACGTAACGGCGCAGTTGGATTGCATGGATTACGCTTTGCTTCATGCTTATAAAACGCTTGCCAATCGCGTATCATTTCCAAACTAACACCTTGAGCTTTAAACTGATGGATGTCTTGCTTAGATACACTTTCTAAGCGTGCTTGAGCACCTTCTGGACCTGTTGCCCAACCGATAACCCCTTGCCCAAAACTCGGAAGGCTCATTTGGTTAGGTGTTTGAGGAACCGCTTTACGTTCGATTGTCTCATTGACCTTACAGCTGCTTGGACGCTCGTATAACTGAGACTTTTGCAGTTGACCAACTTGAGAGTTCTGCATACAACCAACAAGAACAATCGAACTCATCACTGCGCTGATGCAAGCACTCAATCTCACTTTTATCATCATTTACTTTTTACTCGAAATTAGTTCATCAGATCAGATAATCTTAAGCTAACAACAATGCACCTCATCAAATTCGAAATCAATATTTACAATACATCGCTGTTTAAAATTTGGGTGAATTTTACAATTTGATAAGCTTGATCTAGGATGAGATCAAATAAGTCACATGCTTTAGGATCGTTTAGGATGCGTTATCAAGTTCGCGTAATTGATGTTAACAATGCGCTACAAAACTATATATGGATTATTGAAGATACTGAAACCCAAGAAATTGCAGTGATAGACCCTACAGAAGCCAATTTGGTGGTCAACTATTGTGACTCGAATGGTTTAACACTTAAGCAAATATGGCTTACCCACTGGCATAAAGACCATATTGGTGGTGTACCAGAGTTAATCGCGGAAAAAAATATTGAAGTTTATGGTCCACGCGAAGAATTATCTAAAATTCCATTTATCAGTTGTCCACTCAATCATGATGATGAATTTTATTTTAATGACTTAAAGCTTGACGTCATCGCTGTTCCTGGCCACACCTTAGGTCATATCGCAATATTTGCAGATGAAATCGACAGTTTATTCTGCGGAGATACCTTATTTGCAATGGGATGCGGACGCCTTTTTGAAGGAACTGCTGAACAAATGTATCAATCACTTAACCGACTGTCAGCGCTCCCTCCAAGAACTCAAGTCTACTGTACCCATGAATACACGCTCTCAAATGCCCAATTCGCTTTACATGTAGAACCTGAGAATAAGGCACTGCAAGAACGATTTGAGCAAGTTCAGAAACTTCGAGATCAAAATCAAATAACCTTACCTTCCACCATTGAAATTGAACTTGAGACCAATCCTTTCTTGCGCGTCAACAGTGCTGAAGAATTTAAACGTATTCGGGAAATGAAAGATAATTTCTAAATTTAGCATTATCTATTCAAATTACAGATGTTTATTACTGAGCGACATTCGCTCAGTTTTTTATCCCTTTCAGATAAAATTTTCTATTCTTTACTTCAACACTTCATAAAAAATTGATCAAATTTTTTCTTTCAATCGCATGAAATATATACATTTTTATTAAATTACAATAAATTTACATTAATTTATGGTCAAGCCCTTTAAAAAGACCATCATTAACCTTATTAATATTTCATTAGTCAAAGGAGTTGTCTCATGAAGAAAGTGGTCAAAGCAAAAAATTTAATTGCATTCAGAATTTGGTTAGAAAAATTAGGTTATTCCGTTCGAAATTTAAAGGATAACCAAGGCTTCACTTTCAGCTTTAAAAAAGAATATGGTTTAGTGACATGTGACTTATCTGGAAATACTCTGGCAATGCAATTAGGTGAAGAATTCGAGGATCACTTAAAGGCTTAATTTCAGCTTAATTCAACGGAATGAATACTAAATAGATCATCTAAATATTAACATCGCCTCTTTGTAGGCGATTTTTTATATTTATATATTTCAGTTTTCAGTCTGTTTTTATATAAAAATATAGGCAATAAAAAAGCAAGGTATCAAACCTTGCCTTAATATGGTGGGGACGGAGAGACTCGAACTCTCACACCTTGCGGCGCTGGAACCTAAATCCAGTGCGTCTACCAATTTCGCCACGTCCCCTTTGAATACTCAATCATATTAGTGAGCTTCATAAAACTTGGCAGAGGATCAAGGATTCGAACCTTGACGAACGGTTTTGGAGACCGTCATGCTACCATTACACCAATCCTCTATTTCACCTACTTCGGTCGTTCCACCTAGTAAATTACTTGGTGGGGACGGAGAGACTCGAACTCTCACACCTTGCGGCGCTGGAACCTAAATCCAGTGCGTCTACCAATTTCGCCACGTCCCCGATGGCTGTGTATATTATAGAGATCATTATCTCATGACAAGCCCTTTTTTTGAAAAACCTTATTGTTTGACTAAATATAAAACAATTATCCATTTTACTGGTTTTTCTTTAGACAAATTCGCTTAATATCTGTTTTAATTGATAAATATTGTCCAATCTTTGTGATTTATTTTTCATCAACATCTGCTGGAGTACTGGTGTTAAGTCAGAAAAAGGCTTAATAATTTCAACTTTTAATTGCTGACAATGCCATTTTGCCCAATCCATATAGCTTTTTTTACGGATTGAGTACTGATTTAACCATTCCAACCAAATAATGCCGAGTGCATATATATCAGATGCTTGTGATTTTAATTCACCATGAAACAACTCAGGCGCCATATACCTTGGTGTTCCATGCGTAGAAACTTGAGGATGGCACTCAAAGTGAAACATCTGTTCAAAATCAATTAATTTGGGTTGACCATTCAATATTCTAAAATGTTCTCTTTTGAGATCTGCATGAACCAATCCTTGCTCATGAATCAATAGTAATGCATCTAAACTTTGTAATAATAAATTGACCACATTTGAAAACTCATTTTGTCGAGATGTCTGCATTTGAGTATTCACAGAATTTTCTACTTCAAATAGCGGCGCCGCATTTTCAATCAGAATCAATGATGAAGAATCATGTTTTGATGTAGGTGTATTGAATCTACTGTTTTCGTCATACACGATCTCAAACGGCACTAAGATCTTTGAAGAGCCAGTACTGAGTGATTGGTAGTGTTTTATCTCATTGTCGAACCACTGCTCATGCTGTGAACTGATACCCTGCTGTTGTCGCTTAACCCAATACGTTTGGTCGTCTATTTCGATACAATAAATTAGACGACCATACTGCTGACTTTGTTGAGAATTAACTGGTTGCCTGAGCAGAGGCTGAATGGTTTGCCACTGTAGATTGTTTTTCAAGAGATTCATTTTGCTGTTTCAGTTGCGTCAGCATATCCAAACAATGTTCAATGGTTTTTCCTATACGCGCATGTGTTTCAATACTGGACAGTTTTGACCAAGTTGCCCGTTCCCCTTCTCTTTGAAGGACTTTAAACAAATGAGGTCGCGGATTTTGTAACATATAATGATAATGTCGCAGACTATAATTACCTACAATATTTAAATCCCCATAATAACGCTGATCAACAATACCATAACCGTGATCCAATAGTCGTCTAATCGTCGGCACACTGCCCATTCGGTCACGAGTGAAATTCATGACATCCATCGCAATCGTTTTACCATGTTTACGCACTAAACGTTGCGGCCAGCTGAGCAGATCTGTTCTAAAACGTTCCGCATCACTTTGCATGAATGGCACAATATGTGGATTCACCTGACTGGCAATGGTGTAATTAATATTGTAAAGACGAGCCATTTTCTCTTGTGGAAAATCACTTCTCACACTGCCATCCACCCAACGAATACTTGCCAAGTATGGTGTATGCACCCCATCATAACGCTTACTGGTCAGTCGAACTGGAGGAAATAAGATGGGAACCGCACATGATGCCAAAACTGCACTCCACACCAGTAAATCTGGTGCAGTATATTTGTTCATGATACGAGCATCTTCCTGAGCGACATCATAAGGTGCGACACTGATATTGATATCAAGCCCAGACTTTTCATACGCTTCTTGAAACGTTAAGTCCCCTAAATTTTCCACTAAAAATTTCTTAAGATATCGCACATCAGCAATACCACCATTTCCTCTAAGCAACTCTTTGAAACTTCTGAAATGGAATGCTTCACTATAAAAGCTCTCTCCTGTCAGCAGCTGATCAATATCTTTTTGATCAGAAACGCCTAACATCGCCGTCATTAACGCACCAGCACTCGAACCTGATAAAACTTTCGGCATCAAATCTTGTTCCATCAGCGCCTTACACACGCCTGTATGAAACAAACCTAATGAGGCCCCACCAGAAAACATCATTGCTGGTTGACCATAGGTCAGTTGACAATTTTTAAAAAAATCGAATTTTTCTTGATGCGTCAAACCCGAACATTCATCTGAAGCGATATAAATTAAACTCTGTGAAACCTCTTCAATATAGTCCTCAATAAGTTTTTTAGTGCCAATATATGTTTGTGTGAACAGCATAGGATGACCAATATTAGCGACATCATGACTCAGGCCTTCTCGCAAAATATAGATAAGATCAATTACACGATGATTCAGCTTGTAACGGCGTAAGAGATTTAAACGATGCGATATAATTTCAGCATCAAAATAGGGTGAAGTATTATCAAACTTCCATTCCTGAGCGCCCGTCTCCTCATCCAGCTTTAAGGCAATGTCTTTCCACTCTTCATAGCTCTCCGCACGTTCAAGCTCATGTTGCATTTTTTTAATTCGATACGCTTGATGCGGATTAATTTGACTACGAGTGCCTAAAATCATTGAGCTAGTCCTTTGATTTTTATTAGTTCAATTAGTTTTGTTCAGTTTTTAAACTATGCAAAAAAAGCACAAAATAATCAACTTAATAAAATTTATTTCTTGTATCGACCAGTCATCATAGATTTATCCCTTAGATCAGTTCACATCGCTGTCGTCATCATGTAGATTAAACTTGATTTTATTGAATTGTATTTCACGAATACCTATGGCGACTCTAGAACTACCAGATCAACTGTTAACAAAAATTTCTCAACTTATTGACCAACTTAATCACACATTATCTGAACCGAGTCAGGAAATTGATTTCTCAGCACTAGGATACAAATGGCAAAATAAACGGTTAATCGCCATTCAAAAACCTAAAATGATTCATCTTGATGATCTAAAAGGTATCGAAAAACAAAAAGAAAAAATACTGCAAAACACTGAACAATTTTTACAAGGCTTACCTGCAAACGATATTTTATTGACAGGATCTCGTGGAACCGGAAAATCATCTATTGTGAGATCTTTACTGTCTAAATATGCTGACCGTGGTTTACGCATCATTGAAATTGAGCGTGATGATCTGTCAGACCTACCAGAAATACAAAAAATTATTGAAGGTCGTTCTGAAAAATTTATCGTCTATTGCGATGACTTAGCCTTTAATGCTGAAGACGAAAATTATCGTAGCTTAAAAAGTGTGTTAGATGGTTCACTAGAGTCAGGTTCTGGCAACTTTATTATTTATGCGACCAGTAACCGCCGCCATCTACTCCCAGAATTTATGCATGAAAACACCCCGATCACTAAAGTGGACGTGCCTCAATATACTGAATTACATCCGCAAGAAGCGATCGAAGAAAAAATCTCATTGTCTGATCGTTTTGGTCTTTGGCTTTCATTCTACCCGATGGATCAAAATCTTTATTTAGAGATTGTAGAGCACTACTTAAAAAAATCTGATATTGAAATGACACCTGAAGTACGTGCTGAAGCGCTACGTTGGTGCCAAGCCAGAGGTCAACGCTCAGGTCGTTCTGCATTCCAATTTTCAAAACATTGGATCGGCTCTACTCAATTAAAGCGTGATTAAGCATTTACATCAGCTTCTGCAATAAGAAACTAAGATGGAATGACGTCTTAGTTTCTCGACTTTCACTCTTTAATCTAAGTTATTAGCTTTTATTACGATAAAAGTTAATAAATTATTCATGAATAATTATAAAGATAAAATTAACAATTTAACTCATTGCTCTCTATCGATATTAAAAAATTTAAAATAAAAAAATCTCAAATATTACTTTAAGCTATTAATTTAAATAAAATTTATTAACTAAATAAGAATAGAGTTCTTTCATAAGTCATTTTTTACTCAGCTCCATGTTATAGATTCCAGCAATTAAATTAAATCTTAAGCCTAGTCTTTTGCCGC